>DCSN01000044.1:0-4476 GCA_002325645.1 Pseudanabaena sp. UBA1465 | reverse complement strand
TTTAATTAGGCTCGGCTACTTAGCAATTGACGATAAATTACAAGAAATTAAGACTGTGACATATAAAGTTGGACTGCTCGGATTAGGAACCGTTGGCTCTGGTGTTGCCAAAATTTTCCAAGACCCTAAGGGTCGCCATCCTTTACTACCTGATATCGAAATTGCGCGGGTGGGGGTGCGATCGCTAAATAAGCAGCGTGATGTGGCGATCGCCTCCAATATAGTTACAGATGATTTGGAGTCTATTGTTAATGACCCTGCGATCGATATCGTGGTGGAGGTAATTGGCGGGATTGAGCCAGCCAAAAGTTTGATCTTAAGGGCGATCGCAAATGGTAAGCACGTTGTTACGGCAAATAAAGCTGTAATCGCGAGACATGGTAACGAAATTTTTTCGGCTTCTAAACAAAAAGGCGTATATGTAATGTTAGAAGCCGCAGCTTGTGGCGGTATTCCCGTCATCCAAGCGCTGAAACAAAGTCTTGGCGGTAATCGGATTAGTGAATTAACAGGCATCGTTAATGGCACAACCAATTACATTCTCAGCCGTATGTATTTTGAAGGTGCAGATTTTGAAGCAACCCTTGCTGAAGCCCAAAAATTGGGCTATGCCGAAGCTGATCCCACTGCCGATGTCGATGGTTATGATGCTGCTGATAAAATGGCGATTTTGGCGAGTCTTGCCTTTGGCGATCGCATCAAACTTGAAGATATTTATCGTGAGGGAATTCGCTCGATCACCAGTTCCGATATTGGCTATGCCAAAGAACTCGGCTTTACGATTAAGCTGTTAGGCATTGCCAGAAGAACCGATGGTAATCTTGAAATCCGCGTCCATCCGACTTTAATTCCGCTTCAGCATCCTCTAGCAAATATTCACGGTGTCACTAATGCCGTTCGGATCGCGGGCGATCCGATTGGTGAAGTTGTATTTTCAGGACCAGGAGCAGGGGCGGGAGCAACGGCTAGTGCGGTGGTTGCCGATATTATCAATGTGGTCGCCGCTTTAAAATCTGTCCCCAATCACATCAATCAATTAATGGGTTGCTCTCACGAACATTACGCCAAAATTGCCCCTATTGAAAATACGGTGACGCAGTTTTATGCCAGATTATTGACCCACGATAAACCGGGGGTAATTGGCGATCTTGGTACTGCTTTTGGCGATCATCATGTGAGTCTAAATGCAATTTTGCAAAAAAATACGATTCATGATGGCTTAGCAGAAATCGTAGTCGTGACTCAAAAAGTAAGCGAGTTAAATTTCCAAAAAGCGATCGCCGCCATTCGCGAGTTAACAACTTTGCATAGTATTCCTACGATCTTGCGAGTTTTGTAGATATTATAATTTCCCCGCCGAAGGCGGGGAAATTATAATATTGTGTTCTCCCCGCCTTCGGCGGGGAGAACACAATATGGTTAGAGTTTTGGCAGTTCCCAAACATTAATATTTTGATCTTGGCTACTACTAATCAATTTAAGATTGTCGGACGTAATTACTAAAGATGTCACCAGATCTTTATGACCAATCAAATCCAAAATTATAGCCCTAGTTTTAAGATTCCATAGGTGAATGGAATCAGGGGTTTCTTTGCCACCACTGACAAGATATTTACCATCACTAGTAATCGCGATCGCGCCGATCGCTTCTTTATGGCCAGTCAGGATAAATAGCTGATTGCCTGTGGCGATATCCCATACTCGAATCGACTTGTCATTACTACCGCTAATTACTTGTTTGCCATCAGGTGTGATCAAAACCGAGGTAACTCCCGATAGATGTCCTGATAGGGTTTTTAATGGTTCGCTTGTCTTGCCATCCCAAATCCTTAAGCTCTTATCGCGACTGGCACTGACAATATATTTACCATCAGGTGAAATCGCCACACCCCAAATTTTGTCAGTATGTCCTTTGAGCGATCGCACCAGCTTACCAGTCGAAATTTGCCAGACATTTACCGTATTGTCATAACCACCACTGACGAGCAGATCGCTAGTGGAGGCGATCGCTAAACTATTAACTAGATTGGTATGACCACTCAAAGTTTTGATGACTTTAGCTGAAGCAATATCAATGATTTTGATATTTTTGTCTTGACCTGCGGTAATAATCTGCTGATTCGAGAGAAAAACGACAGCGCGAACCCACCCCCCTTGATCTTTAATTTCCTTAATTGAACTCGTACTATCGCCGCCTACCTCCCAAAATTTAACAGTGCCATCATCACTAGCACTAGCAATGGTTTTACCATCAGGGCTTAAGGCTAAACTTGGAATGTTGTCAGTATGTCCAGCCAAAAATCTGGTGGGAGTCAACCGTTTCTGTTGGAAAACAGGCAATTGAAAACTCATTTCATCAAAGTTGCCAATGGCGGAAACTTTGATCGCTGTACCAATACTCAAACCCATAGCCGCCGCAAATACTACGGAGACCGTTAATAAAATTGGTGAAGTTGGTTTACGGGTCGAATCCTTGATCGCCTTCTTAATTGACTTCCGCTTTGCATTCGTTTTGCCACTGGGCGCAGTCTTGTCAATCTGTTCGATCTCTTTTAAGATTTTGGCGATCGCTTCGCAGTTCATGGGGCGATCGCTAGGCTTCCGCGCAATTAAGGTGTCAATCAAATCGGCTAACTCTTCGGAAATCTCAGGAGCGTGCGATCGCCACTCAAACACATCGCGATCGGGATTATAAGTATCCAGAGGATATTTTCCCGTCACCAAATGAATCATCGTACAACCGAGCGCATAGAAATCCGACTGCGGTACGGCAAAACCTTTTTCTTGTTCAGGAGCCGTATAGCCCACCGAACAAATACTGGTTACACCCTGCACCCCACCAATTTTAGCGAGATAGGTATGAGTCGCTTCGCGAGCCGTCCCAAAGTCAATTAAGACTAGCTGTCCTGAAGGCGACAGCATGATATTGGCAGGCTTAATATCGCGATGTAAATACTTGTTTTTATGGACTAATTTTAAAATATCAATTAGTTGCCGCATCCATGCGATCGCCCGTTTCTGGGCGATCGGTTGTCCCTGTCGCTGATTAATCCATTGCTCAAGGTTCAAGCCCTCGATTTTTTGCATGACAATTCCATGCAACATTTTCCCATTTTCGAGATAGTGATGTACATAGGTCTCAATTTTGGGAATTCCCACATGTTCGATCTGTCCTAAAACAAAAGCTTCTTGCTGAAATAGCGAGACAGCTTTACTATCTTCGTTCAAATCTTGTTTGAGGACTTTCAGGATTTTTGCCTGTCCTGCGGGATTTTCTACTTCATATACAATCCCAAACCCCCCAGCATCACTCAATAATTTAGTGACCGTATAGCAATCATCAATCAACAAGTTAGAGCCACACCCTTGACAAGTCGAATAATTGTCATTGTCGGGATGGTCAGGGATCGGACACTCAGAATTAATACATAGACGCATGGTGTTTTAAGGCTGACCAGTCTAGACATAATATAATCTTTAGCGCAGTCAAATATATATAGCAATTATGAGAGTTTGTCCCTTTGGGGCAAACTCTCATAATTTAGAACCTATGGCACACGCGCAGCGTGCGCCACAGGTTCTAGGGTTTGATAATTGCCTTTAGGGTTAAAAATTCATGATCGAATACATCACAACACTTGTTATTAATGCGGCGATCTTTGCTCTGTTTAGTTTAGGGCTAAATTTGCAATGGGGCTTTGCAGGATTAGTTAATTTTGGTCATGTTGCCTTTATGACCGTTGGAGCCTATACAACCGTGTTGCTCTGCCTCAATGGGATGCCTTGGTTTTTTGCCTTTCTGATCGCGGCGGCGATCGCAGGTTTACTCGGCATTATTATTGGTAGCACCGCCCTAAAATTACGCGAGGACTATCTAGGAATTGTCACCATTGGCGTGTCGGAAATGGTGCGATTATTTGTGAATAATGAGGAATGGCTAACTAAAGGCACAAGGGGCGTACAGGATTTTCCACTGCCGCTTGTAGATTTAGTATCCCGCCAAAATTATTCTTTTGTCCTAGCTGCTTTATTATTGGTCGTTCTCGCCATTGTCTATTGGCGGCTAGAGTGGCTAGTGCGATCGCCTTGGGGAAGAGTTCTCAAAGCAATCCGTGAAGACGAAGAAGTTGTGAAAGCCCTCGGTAAAAATGTATTTTGGTATAAGTTACAGGCTTTTGCGATCGGTGGAGCGATCGGCGGCATGGCAGGAGCTTTTTACGCTTGGCAATTAACTACGGTTTATCCTGATAATTTCATTCCCCTGCTTACCTTCCAAGCATGGACAATTGTAACTATTGGCGGCGCTGGTAATAATCTTGGTGTAATCCTTGGTGCAGCAATATTCCAGTTTTACAATGCTATCCCCAGATTTTTACCTGAGCAACTGCGTGCTGATGGCGGTAGATTTGAGGCAATTCAATTAATGCTGATCGGCGTTACTTTAATCTTGTTAATGGTATGGCGACCACAGGGGCT
>DCSN01000020.1:26093-32856 GCA_002325645.1 Pseudanabaena sp. UBA1465 | reverse complement strand
TCCGATGATTTCTGTAAAACGATGATACATTTCATCACTGACTTCCACCAATCACCAATCACCAATCACCAATCACCAATCACCAATCACCAATCACCAATCACCAAATAAAATGACCAACATCAACGACCTCTTCCAATCAGCATTAGACGAAGGAACCCTTTCCAATGAATCTTTGCAAGCACTCACAGTTTATGACCTCGGCGCACAAATCCAAGCAGGGCTTGGTATTCATGTTGATGATGTCATGTCCAGCGAAGTTGTGCTAGTAACAATTATGCCCGATGACTCTGGCTCAATTCAATACTCAGGAAATGCCCAAGCCGTGCGCGGTGGACATAATTCCGTCATTGATGCTTTAGCATCTTCGCAGCAACAGGATAATATTCTCATTCACAATCGTTATCTCAATGGCACGATTCTTTATCCTTACTGCCTGATCGCCCAAGCAATCAGGATGGATACCAAAAACTACAACCCCAATCAAGGTACACCACTTTACGATCAAACCGTGGTGCTATTGGGAACAGTATTAGCGAAATCTCAAGAATTTTCTGATAATGGTGTGCCTGTGCGTACCGTGACCCTGATCATTACTGATGGTGATGATTGCCATTCGCTGCGCCATACTGCTAAAGATGTGGCAGCGATCGCCCATGATATGTTGCGGATGGAAAATCATGTTATCGCGGCGATGGGTATCGATGATGGTTCTACTAACTTTCGTCAAGTTTTCAAAGATATGGGAATTCGCGATGAATGGATTCTTACACCTGCCAATAGCGACAGCGAAATCCGTAAGGCTTTTCAAGTCTTCTCGCAGTCAGCAATGCGGGCTAGTCAAAGTGCGGCTAATTTTAATTCTTTAGGAGGATTTGGCGGATAGAAATATTTCAACAATAGATGATTAAACCGCGTAGCGGTTTAATCATCTCATTTGGTGATAATACGATGGTAACTTCCACATTGAAACGCGATCGCCTTAGCTAATTCCGATGATGCGTCTATAGATTTCTGAAAGGGGGATTTCGATATTGAGATTGGGTAATGTGATTTTCTGTTCTAGCCGATCGCTTATTTGCAATTGCCAGATATTACTATTCTCAGCGTTAGAATCAAGCTTAAAGTAATGCTCGATATATGGCTCTGACTGGCTGATTAGTAAATATTCTCTCAAGCTAGGGATAGAGCGATATTTACGGAACTTTTCGCCGCGATCGTAGCCCTCTGTCGATGGCGATAACACTTCGACAATTAATAACGGATTGAGGATTTCGTCATTGCGCGTAGCATTAAACTCTGGCTCACCATTAATCACTAGCGCATCTGCATAAGTACCACACTGAAATTCTGGAATCCAAATCCGCATATCGCCGTTGTATATACGCAAATCTGTATCTCTTAGCAAAAATCCCAGATAAATGATCAGGTTACAAGCGATCGCACTATGATTTGCGGTTCCACCAGACATAACAAAAATTTCTCCGTTGCGGTATTCGAGACGTTCCTCGGCGGTTTCAGAAAGAACCCGATATTGATCTGGGGTTACAAAAGTTGGTTTATTTTGATTGATTTCTTGATTCGCAATGTCTGGAGAGATTTCGAGTGATGTGGGCTGAAGGCGATCGATAACTGGAGTAGCGACCATGACTGCACCTTTGAGTTAATCTGTCATAATTATAATTGGTTTCTAGCGATCGCCCCTTAAGCACATTGACTCAGCGCTTGTGATAGCATCGGAATGTAGGCTCAAAAATTTACTGAGAACTATGGATGCTTTAACTATCAGCCTAGAGTCTGTCATCGATCTTACTGACGAACAGTTTTTTCAATTTTGCCGCAAAAATAGCGATCTAAGAATTGAGCGAAATACTCAAGGGGATATCACAATTATGGCTCCAGAAGTCGGCGGTACAGGGATGCGTAGTGCTAGTATCACTACTGACTTGTCAATTTGGAATCGCAAAACTAAGTTAGGCTTTGTGTTTGGTTCGTCAACGGGTTTTAAACTTCCCAATGGCAGCGATCGCTCACCTGATGCTTCATGGATTTTGAAAGAACGCTGGGAAGCGTTAACGCCTGAACAACAGGCAAAGTTTGCGCCCATTTGTCCAGATTTTGTGGTTGAATTGATGTCGCCTAGCGATAACTTGAAGGTGACGCAAGCGAAGATGCAGGAATATCAGGATAATGGTGCAAGGCTTGGTTGGCTGATTAATCGCAATGATCGGGAAGTGGAAGTTTATCGGATTGGGAAGTCTAAAGAGGTTTTGCAAAATCCAATTTCTCTGTCTGGGGAAGATGTTTTACCTGAGTTTGTTTTGAGCCTTGCAGAAATTTGGTAGTAAGATCCATTGAATATGCGATCGCCCCTCAAACACCCTAAACACTATGACTCAAGCATTTAGTATTGTCTATCTATACGCTAAAATCTTGGAAAGATAAAACGGTAATTTGATAATGCAAGAACAAGATTGGGGTGATGAGGAACTGTGGATTGTAACAGCAATCTCACCAAAAATTGCCGAATCGTCAACGGGACAGAAGAGCGCTAAAGGTGAAATCAAGCTGTTGGGTACGGGGATTGAAACTTCTGGCAAAGGCTTAGACCTTAAAGAATCTGCTGCTGCAACTGTCGTACCCACAGCATCAAAGCCCACATTACAGAATAATGTGGAACCTGTCAGCAAAGCAAAGGGGATTGACTATCGCGAGTTAGAGGAATTGCTGAAGGCGCAGGAATGGCGCAAGGCGGATGAACTGACGGCGAAACTGATGCTAAAGGTTGCCAATAGTCAAGGCTGGCTAGATGAAGATTCAATCGAGATTTTCCCTTGTGAAGATTTGCGGACAATTGATCAGTTGTGGGTGCATTACAGTAATAACAAGTTTGGCTTTAGCATTCAGAAAAAATTCTGGTTAGAGTGTGGCGGCGAGATTGGTAAACATGATGTAAAAGTATGGATAAAGTTTGTGGCAGAAGTTGGTTGGTATCATCCAAAAAATGATGATTGGAAGTCGTATACTGAATTTATGAATGACACCCAAAACGCCCAAAACGCCCTCCCAGCAAGCCTCCCTTGTTTTGGTAGTTGTGGTTATGAGTTGGGGGGGAGTGTTGGTGGGTGTAGGAGTCTCTTCTCTCGCGTGGAGACTTGTGAGATGTAGCAGATAACGATTACAGTCTAATATTAAGCTTTTGTTACAATCCTGTTTCTACTACATAATTAGCCTTCCAGCGCTTTTGTTACCTGTCACCAAGAGATTTTTATGTAGGGGCAGAGCATTACCGCCACAATCTATGATTTTGCAGACCCTCGAACTACGGTAATGCTCTGCCCTAAACCTCCAACATTTACCGACAATCCCTACAGCGCTTTTCGATCAAACCCGAACCAAGAAAAAATTTATTTTTTGTTGGTTCGTTTGATCGAAGATTACTGTGCGAGCCGAGTATTAATCAATTTCGTTAGCGAATACCGTCGCGATCGCCTTTTTGGCATCGGTGCGAAATTCGGTAACATTCACACGGCTAAGGAAAAATACTGCCATTAGCATCACTGCGGCTTCACAGATAAATACAAAGCTATAGGCTAATGTGCTGGACTCACTAAATATCTTTTTGCCAATATCTAGCACCACACCGCCTGTAACCGTGGCAAGTCCTCTAGCGATCGCCTGAGACAGCCCCCAAGCACCGATAAAGGTTCCCGCAGTTTCCGCCGCCGTCAAGTCAAGCATCATGCTCAATGCGCCTGAAGTGGTAATTCCAGAAGCAAATCCAAATAGAGCTAGCGCCGCTTGTAATACGGGAATTTGTTGAGTGAATCCTGCAATTAACAATAATCCACAACTGCCAGCAACCATATAGCAACCCAGTTTAGTCGAGTTCTGCTTGCCAAGGCGTGGCACAATCAAAAATCCCGAAGAACTCAATCCAATTAAAGTTCCTGTACCAAAAGCGGCATTGAGTTGTGTGGTTTTACAAATACTCATGCCAAATACAGCACCGCCAAAGGGTTCCATAATTGCATCCTGCATGAAAATACCGACGGTCATCATTAACAAAAATGAGAAGAATAAACCAGTCTGTTTACTGGCGGTTAATACCTTTAAAGCTTTACCAAGACTGAGTTTATCCTCTGTGGCAGTAGTTCCATTGAGAATATGATTTTCGGCAACGCGCAATTTATAACGAGAATATTTCTGTTCAATGCCATAGGTAGCAAATAGAGATATGCCAACTACCGCCACAGGAATGACCGTGAATACAAAGTTAATTGTGCTTTGCAATTTTGCGAGTTTATTAGCATCAGCATAAATGGAAATATTACTGGGTGGAGCTTCTGAACATTGCAACAGCTTAGAAACGACGATCGCCCCAATCACAATACCCACCATCAGCATCGACCAAACGATCCCCACTAATTTAGAACGATCCTCCTCGTCGGAAACATCCACTAACATCGCCGCAAAAGGAGTGGAACTGAGGCTAATGGACATTCCATACAGCGCAAACATCACTGCTAAGGCGATCGCCCAACCATAGGTGACACCATTCCAGCCGATTTCATGGAGACTGCGCCCTAATTGCCACATCACCTGCGTAGTTAAGAAAGCAACGATCGCAAAAATTACGGCTCCAATCCAGACATAGCCTGAGCGATGGGTTCCAAATATGGTTTTTGCATCGGAAGTTTGTCCAAACCAAACGCGGGTTGGCGAGACAAACAGAGGCATCGCAATAAACACAGCCGCGAGGGTGGCGGGAATCGTCAATTCGTTAATCATGATGCGATTGAGTAGCCCTGCGATTAGCAAAGACATAATCCCTAAACCCATCTGAAATAGACCGATCCGAAACATCTGGATCAGTGGCAATTTAGGCGGCAGTTGGGGCGCACTTTCGTCTAAATTTACGGTATCAATTTGGTTATTCATTGGTTGAGATTATGCATTAAAAAATCAGTCAAAAAGCCATTATCCCAAACTTCCGCAGAATTGCGCTAGTTAAATCCTTTAACAGGTTTATAGACTCTTAATCGTCTTAGTCGATTTAAGTAGTTCAGCAGCGCTAAGCTTGTGTCACAGGTTTTAGATCTGGTCTTGCTGATCGCCATATTTACCTTGGAGATCGATCTATGAATTTTTTGTTGAGAAGATCCAGTTTGTTATTAGTTATCAGTTTGATTTTGTGTATTCACAGTAATGTGAATACAGATGTCTATGCAGGTGAAGTACCTAAAAAACCACCAATAAATCCTATTTTATTAAGTAAACAGACAAAACAAGAAACTGCCAAACAGAACCTCAACTTACAGTTACTAATTGCGTCTCAAAATGGAAAAACTGCTGAGGTGCGATCGCTAATTTCCCAAGCAACTGATGTGAATGTCCGTGATGAATATGGCTGGACACCGATTCTCTGGGCAGCGATGAATGGACATACCGATGTGGTGCGATTGCTCTTAGCTTCAGGAGCAAATCCCAATACACGCAACAAATATGGTTGGACTCCGCTTATGTGGGCTGCAGGGCAAGGTTATAGCGAAATCGTGCGATCGCTAATTGCCTCAGGAGCTAGGTTAAATGCTCAAGATCGTAACGGATGGACAGCGATCATGTGGGCATGGGATGGTAAACATGAGGAAACAGTAGCCATTTTGCGAAGGGCTACCCGTGAATAAAAAAGAGCGCAAGGCGCTCTTTTTTATTCTTTTTTATTCTTTTTATACTTTTCTCAAAACGAATAAATTTCCTTCATTACCACGACCAATTCGCAGATCTTGATCAAGATAGGTTGTTTCTAACCAACCCTTTTGATCTTCGCGCTTGATTTGGAAGTCGATCGCGAATAATTTCTTGGGCGATCGCAAAGTATCGATAAAGCTATTTACATCCCGATAGCCCACCAAAGTTTGAGAACCAGCCACTAAACGCTCAAAATTTACCTTGACGCGCTTCTCATTAACTATAGAGAAATTGGCACAGACACTGACCAATCCACCTAGTAATGGCAAACCCTTGATCTCGGCAACATTAAAAATTTTGCCTTCAGCGACCTGCAAGCACTGATAAATATTACCTAGTTTATAAAGCGGAAAGCGATCAATCCCTAGCAACTCCTTACTAGTTGTAAAGAGCAACAACCAATTACCGTCTAATAACTCAGGCGTTGCCGTCGGTGCAGGCGTTGGGTTTAACTCTTCGAGATAGGCAACCGCCGAAAAAACTGCTTTGCGCTGATTCTCAGTCATATTCAATCCGCGATTCACAGGGGCGATCGCATTGAAGAGATTTGCTTTGCGAGTGTTACTAGTCATACGCCTATTCTATCGCAATGCAAGTTTCGCTTAGGATATAAAACCCAAATAAAGCAAGGCGGCGCAATGCGCCGCCTTGCTTATAAAAAAAGAGAGATCGCTTAGCGATCTCTCTTTTTTTATGATAAATAACGACAAGTCGTTGATTATCCTTGACGAGCTTTGAACTTTGGGTTTGTCTTACAAATGACATAGATTCTGCCGCGACGACGTACAACTTTGCAGTCTTTATGGCGAGTTTTTGCCGATCTGAGGGAGCTAACAACTTTCATGGATTAATCCCTAACGCTTACTTATGCTAAAAATTTTCACACGGCTTATAATCTTAACATAATTTAGGGGCATAAATTTAAACCTAATTAAAGAACCAAAATATTGGTAGCGCAGCTTCGCCGCGCTACCAATATTTTGGTTTCTAATACTCCCTTCCCACCCAAAGA
>DCSN01000020.1:18837-26004 GCA_002325645.1 Pseudanabaena sp. UBA1465 | reverse complement strand
ATTCACTGGGAAGGGAGTAAGCTCTTTAATTAGGTTGAAACAGTTGCGTTTAGACAAGCTAATGCTATGCTTGCAAGCATAAATTTGACTAATCCAAATATTAAATTTTATTTTTGTAATGCTGCATCCAACTGCCATTCCTTACTTGGTCTCCTTTGCAGTATCTGCGATCGTGGTGTGGCTAAGTACACCGATTATTCGCTATTTTGGACTTAAAGCAGGACTAGTAGACAAGCCCAACCATCGCAAGATGCATACAACCCCTGTAGTTCGAGTTGGCGGCGTAGCTATCTTTTTAGGAAGCGTTACAGCCCTATTATTGGTTTGGTCGGCTGGATACTTCGGCATCCTCCCGCAAAGCAGAGAATATGAAGTTTGGGGTGTAACTGTTGGCGGGGCAGCTTTTTTCTTAATTGGATTTGCTGATGACCTGTTTAACTTGCCGCCATTGCCGCGATTAATTGCTCAGTTAGCGGTATCTGCTGCCGCTTGGCGCGTTGGTGTCAGGATTGACTTTATCTCTATCCCATTTATCGGGATCATCAAATTTGGCTGGTTTAGCTTACCGATTACTATGGTTTGGCTATCGGGGATGGCAAATGCGATCAATTGGCTGGATGGTCTAGATGGACTTGCCGCAGGGGTAACAACGATCGCTGCCGCCGTAATTTTAATCACTAGCCTGTTTATGCAACAACCTGCGGCGGCTCTGATTGCGGCGGCTCTGGCGGGTGGATGTTTAGGATTTTTGCGCTATAACTTCAAGCCGCGCAGTTCTGCGGAAATCTTTATGGGGGATGGTGGTGCTTATTTTCTGGGCTTTACCCTTGCAGGTGTAAGCGTGATTGGGTTAGTCAAAGCAGTGGCAACTGTGGCGCTGATTATGCCCTACATGATTCTCGCTGTACCGATTGTGGATGCAACGGCGGTAATTTTGCAGCGCATTGGCAGGGGTGAATCACCGATGGCGGCAGGCAATCAGCATTTACATCATCGCTTAGTCAAAGCAGGTGTATCTAAGCGGCTTACGGTTCTATTTATTTATGCTCTGACTCTCTGGGTTGGCAGTATCGCGATGGCGATCTCAGGAATGCCCGCAGGGGGGACCTATGCGGCGATTAGTACTTTGCTGATGGCTTATGCCTGTTGGAAGGTTTGGCAACGGATTAAAGCTAAAGAAGAAAAGGCAATCCAAGAGAAAGCTTCACAAGTGAGCGATCGCTAAAAAATTAGGCGGAGCAGGATAAGTATTGATGAGATTCGAGAAAATAATTACAATCTCGATATCAAGAATCCCTATGAGGCGAAGGTTAATTATGGGATTTTGAGAATCTGTTAATCGATTATGCGTGGTTTCCCATTAGTTCATTCCAGTTGAAGGTCACATCAGGAAAGGCAATAATTGATAGAATATCACTCTCATCGTAACGCCTAATTAATTTATATCCATTTGCCGATGGTTGCGAATATCCCTCGATCGCTTTTTTATTCACGTCAAACAACCACATCTCAGGAATTCCCGCCGCCGCATACAGAGGTGCTTTGATATCGCGATCGTAATCAATGGAACTATCAGCAACCTCGATAATTAGCAAAATATCATCAGGTGTTGGTAATCCATCAGCATAGAAATCTTCACGACGTTTGAGAATGGCGAGATCGGGCTGTGGCTCTGAGCCATTATCCAAAAGAATCGGATTTTGTGACCAAACCTGTACTTTGCCTAATAAACGACTAATAAATAGTTCCTGTAAACGAGTCACACAGACTGCGTGTTTTCTGCCGATTGGGGACATAGTTTGAATTTCTCCGTTAATTAATTCAAAGCGATCGCCCTCTTGGAAAACACCAGCTTCGTGCATGAGATGATATTGCTGGGTCGTCAACAGAAACTTATTCGCCAACTTATTCGCCAACTTATTCTGTTTTTGCGTAAGCAATTGAACTTTCATAAGATTAGAATTAGATTAATTGGGGTGATTTTAACGATCATCATAGCTCAACCTATAACAATCCTAGAGAGTACACCCTGAAGGTACTTACTCTACTCTCGATTCGATCAAAATAATTAGAGATCGCTAGAAATCATGACAGACGCACATAAATTTATCTGTTTTTCTCAAGGAGCAATTGACCTCCAAATTAATGGAGCTTTAGGAGTTCCTTTTAATGATTTAACTAGCGATCGCGCTGCTAAGTTACCAAAAATTTGTCGGTTTCTATATCAACAGGGACTAGATGGATTTCTACCTACCCTCGTTACTGCCGACCTTGAACAGTTGCACCGATCGCTGTTTTTTCTAGCTGAAGCGATCGCCAATCAACAGCAAAATCCTAATCCCCACGAAGCCAAAATTTTAGGCGTACATCTCGAAGGTTCTTTTTTACATCCCGACAAGCGGGGCGCACATCCTCAACAACATTTGTTGCCGCTTAATCTTGATAACTTACAAAAATTACTGGGCGACTACACCGAAATCATTAAAATTATCACCCTCGCGCCTGAACTCGATCCATCAGGGGAAACTATTAAATATCTATGCGATCGCCATATCATCGTCAGTCTCGGTCACTCTACGGCAAATGCTGAGCAAACTAGGGCAGCGATCGCCCAAGGGGCAACGATGGTTACTCATGCCTTTAATGCGATGCCCAGTTTGCATCATCGCGATGTCGGCTTATTGGGTGAAGCAATATTAAGCGATCGGGTTTGGTGCGGATTAATCGCTGACGGCGTTCATGTTTCGCCGCAAATGGTGAAACTGCTTTATCGGATGACCGATAAAATTTTCCTAGTCAGTGATGCTCTAGCTCCACTAGGTTTACCCGATGGCGTTTATCCTTGGGACGATCGCCAAATTACGATTAAAAATGGCACAGCCAGACTACCCGATGACACTCTCTCAGGTACGACATTTCCTTTGCTAGATACCGTCAATAATTTGGTTGAATGGGGTGTTTGTAGCCCAGAGCAAGCGATTAATTTGGCGATCGCTGCACCTCGTCATGCAATCAGAATGGAACCTAACGCTACAACTCAGAGGCTAACTTGGTATCAGACAGATTCGGGAAAACTGATTTGGCAACACCGTTAAAATGTTGATTACCAGATATTTCTGGCTGAGGTTGATGCATTTTCAAAATCATCGATAGATTTTGCTTTAGTTTGGTTCTTGGCACAACCGCATCCACAAAACCATGATCGAGCAAATATTCAGATGATTGGAAACCTTCAGGAATTTTTTGCTTGAGGGTTTGCTCAATTACCCGACGACCTGTAAACCCGATCAAAGCTTTCGGCTCTGCCAAAATCAAATCACCCAGCATCGCAAAACTTGCGGTAACACCGCCCGTCGTGGGATTAGTCAAAACTGGGATATACAGCAAATTTGCCTGACGATGGCGCTCCAGTGCTGCCGAAGTCTTCGCCATTTGCATCAAGCTCAAAATCCCTTCCTGCATCCGCGCCCCACCAGAAGCACAGAATATCAAGGCAGGAAAACGCTTTGCCGTCGCAGTTTCCAGCATACGGGTAATTTTTTCGCCGACAACTGATCCCATACTGCCGCCCATGAAGCGGAAATCCATCACTGCAAGGGCTGCATCACAACCGTCAATTTTGCCAGTACCAGTAATTACCCCATCACTCAAACCAGTTTTTTGTTTATATTCTTTAATGCGATCGATGTAAGGCTTACGATCTTTAAAACCTAAAGGATCACAGGAAGTTAAATCTGCGTCCATTTCCTGCCATGTGCCAGCGTCAATCAATTGAGCGATACGTTCATAGGCATTTACCTGATTATGATGACCACATTCAGGACAAACCATCAAATTAGTTTTTAAGTCCTTAACATAGGTCAAAGCACTACAACTAGAGCATTTATGCCACAAACCATCAGGGATTTCCCGTTCTTGAGATTCTTGATTAAGACTAGGGGTTTTGCGGCGATAAGCTTCACTTGCGCGAGAGCGTGTTTCGGCAAACCAATCAAAAAGTGACATAGTGGCTTACGGTTCACAGGACAGGCGTACAGTTGACAATATTTTAAGAGAGGACAACTGTAACTAAAAGTACAAACACAATTCTGTAATCATACATTGCTTTGCACTTCAGTTAAAGGCTTTGCACTTCAGTTAAAGCCATGGCGATCATCGAAACAAAGTAAAGGGGGCAACTTGCCCCCTTTAGCTATCCCAAACTATCACCAGGCTTTTGTTTAACTCGCTCAACTTGAGAGTATTTTTCAACGGCTTGAGTCAACTCAAATAATGATTGTTGCAATGGCTTAATAGCGATCTGAATATCTTCATAGGTTGCCTCTTCAGACTCATACAAGCCCTTAAGCTTAGCCATATTGTTAAGAGGCTCTTCGCGCATACTTTGGCTAATCACCGTTGGACCGTTTTCTTTGAGAATTTCTTCAACGGTACGGATTAGGTTAGACGCTTGGTTCCGCATATTCGCTAATTCGCGGCGTGCAGTATCCTCATCAGCATATACCTCTGCTTCCATCCGCATTCTTTCAATTTCGCTAGGGCTGAGACCACCTGTATTCGTAATACTGATACTTTGCTCAACCCCAGTATCTATATCGCGTGCCGACACCTTGAGAATCCCATTGGCATCAATATCAAAGGAAACCTCAATCTGCGGGATGCCACGCGGTGCAGGACGAATCCCCTCTAGCTCAAATTTACCTAGACTCTTGTTGTCCTTTGCCATGGCGCGTTCACCCTGCAGAACGTGAATTTCGACAGCAGCTTGATTGTCAACGGCAGTAGAGAAAATTTGGGACTTGCTCGTAGGGATTGTGGTGTTGCGTTCTAGATTCTTGGTAAATACACCGCCTTGGGTTTCTAGCCCAATCGAGAGAGGGATTACGTCTAGAAGCAATAAATCTTTAACTTCACCACCTAAAATCCCTGCTTGCACAGCAGCCCCGATCGCCACAGCTTCATCGGGATTAACTGACTGATCGGGCTTTCTGCCATCAAAGAACTTAGAGATCGCATCCTGTACTGAAGGAATTCTGGTAGAACCGCCAACCAAGATAATTCGGTTAATTTCCTTTGGCAATAACCCTGCATCTTTTAAAGCTTGGGCTGTCGGTTCGAGGGTTGCTCTCACTAAATTATTAGTAATCTCATCAAACTTGGAACGGGTAAAGTCTAGCTCGATCGTTTTGGGACCAGTTTCATTAGATGCAATAAAGGGCAAACTAATTAAAGTTGAAGGCGCACTAGATAATTCAATCTTGGCTTTTTCAGCAGCTTCTTTGAGTCTTTGGATCGCCGTTTTATCTTGTGATAGGTCAATACCTTCTTTTTCCTTGAAGTCAGCAATCAGCCAATCAACGATCGCCGCATCAAAGTCATCACCCCCAAGGTGATTATTGCCTGAAGTTGCCTTGACCTCGAAAATACCATCGCCTAGTTGCAGTACTGACACATCAAATGTACCGCCGCCAAGGTCAAACACTAAAACAATTTGGTCTTGATCTTGTTTGTCCAAGCCATAGGCAAGAGATGCCGCCGTTGGCTCATTAACAATCCGCAACACCTCTAAGCCTGAAATTGCGCCCGCATCTTTAGTCGCTTGGCGCTGCGTATCCGTGAAATAGGCAGGTACGGTAATAACCGCTTGAGTTACTTCTTCACCCAAATAATTTTCCGCATCCTGCTTCAGCTTTTGCAGGATCATCGCCGAAATTTCTTGGGGCGTATAGTTTTTATCTGCAATCTGGACATCGACGGTTTCATCTTTGCCCTTTACCGTCGTGTAAGGAACACGACGACGCTCACTTTCCGTTTCTGACCAGCTACGTCCAATAAAACGTTTGATACTATAAACCGTATTTACAGAGTTCGTAACGGATTGACGTTTGGCAACCTGTCCAACGATCCGTTCGTTGCTATCTTTAACAAAGGCGACAATACTCGGCGTAGTACGCCCCCCTTCTGAGCTAGAGATGACAACAGGTTTGCCACCTTCTAAAACCGAAACACAACTGTTTGTCGTACCAAGGTCAATCCCAATTACTTTCGACATAATCGCCAGTTCCGTGAAAAGCTTTTCTAAAAGTTTAGCTTAGTGATTTTCTGAATAATGTACCCTAAGAATGCAATTCAAGATGCAATCGCGATCGCATCTTGAATGATTTATTAACAATGCAGTCTAGTTAGACTCACTAGATTCATTGTTTTGTAAATTTTCTGATACATTGCCATCCTCACCATCAGCACCGTCAAGTTTGCCCGAAGATACTTTAACCAAGGCATGACGTAATACGCGATCGTCACTCACTAAGTATCCTGGTCTTAGCTCTTCGGTAATTATGCCCTCGTCATACTGAGCCGAAGGCTCCTGCATAATCGCTTCATGGAAATTAGGGTCAAAATCTTGACCGACTGCTTCCATTCTGGCGACACCAGTTTCCTTAAGGCATTTTAGCAATTGCTTATATACCGATTGATAACTTTTGTGAATCGCAGCTTCACCATCGTTTTTAGGCGAAATTTGCAACTGCGCTCGCTCAAAGTCATCAACTACTGGCAAGATTTTTTTGAGAATCTTGGATGTAATCGTGCCTTCTTGCTCTTCTTTGTCGCGTTCTGTCCGTTTACGAAAATTCTCGAAGTCGGCATATAAACGCAAGTACTGTTGCTTACGCTCATCTAACTGCTCCTTAAGAGTAGTTGACTCAGCGATCAAACCGTTGATTTTTTCGAGGGTTGCGGCGGCGGCACTAGCTTTGCTATCAGGTGTAGCGGAGGGTTGTGAGCTTTCTGCTGGTGTCTCTTCTTGGTTTGAGAGTTGATTCAATTCTTCAGTTGCAAGTTGTTGTAATCTTGACTCAAGAACATCATCATCTTCATCGATGAGATCATCATTGGATATGTTTTCTTCTTCGATCATTGCGGTAATACTCTTTTCGCGCTTTTCAGACTAGCAGTAAATTGCTAAGAGTTAATATTTTTGAGGGTTAGTTTTGACGTTTTTTGCCAATCAAAACGATTTTACTCTTTATCTGAGTCAACGTATAGCCGTGACTGTAGCTTTTTACAAAACCCCTATAAGGGAATAGTGGTGCTTTGCGCCACCATTCCCTTATAGGGCTTGATTGTTGATTGTATATAGGTTTTTCTTAAAATCCAGATAAATTT
>DCSN01000020.1:0-18779 GCA_002325645.1 Pseudanabaena sp. UBA1465 | reverse complement strand
TGAAAATTTATCTGGATTTTAAACAAGCGCAAAACGCCATAACGACTTCAAGGCAAACAATTAAGGGTTGATTTTGTAGATGTATCTGTTTCCGCAATGTTTCCCGAAGCCAAAGAACAAAAATATTTACGGATGTTACTACTCAAATTTATAGCATTCGTAAAATCTGCGGATTCGATACTGCCAACATTTTCTACGATCGCATTCCGAAAATTTGCCCCATTAAGATTTGCGCCCGCAAATTCAATTAATACTAAATTTGCTGTAGTTAGGTTAGCAGCACTGAGATTGGCGTTTGTAAAATTAGTTAAGTGCAGTTCCGCCGATCGCAAATCTGCGGCAGATAAATCGGCTCCGTCTAAGATTGCCTCCGTAAGATTGGCGGCTGATAAATTGCTCTCGCGCAAATTTGCTTTAGCAAGGTTCGCTTTACGAAGATTAGCTAATACTAAGTTGGCTCCATTAAGATTTGCCCCATTAAGATCTGCCTCGCTGAAGTTTATTCTCATTAATTCAGCTTTTTGTAAAATTGCTGAGCCTAGTTTTGCTTGACCTAAATTTGCTCGCAATAGGTTTGATTGCGTCAGATTAGCCTCTACAAGATTAGAAAATGAGAGGTTTGCATCAATTAGGGTGGCATTACTTAGATCTGCTCCCCGCAAATCGACTCTAACTATCTTGATCCCGTTTAAATTAGCATTTTTGAAGATGACCTGACGCAAATCAATATTTTCGAGAATGGAGTTACTGAGATTGATATTTCGTAAATCTTGACCTTGCAAGCGATCGCTTTTAGCACTAATTAACTGCGTATAGGCAAAATCTCGCCGCCCTTTGGCATATTGGTCAAGTAAATCCGTAACTGTGAGGGGTTTTAATTTAGGAGTTGCCGCAGGACTAGGAGAATCGCTTGGCTTTGGCAAAGGAGAAGTGGTCGGTGTCGGTTCAATTGTTTTTGTAATTAAGGATTGATTTGGGGTTTTCCGAAAGTTTAGGCTCAAACTAACGGCGATCGCTACTAAAGCGATGCTAAATAATCCACCTAGCCAAAATAATTTATTAGTAAATAATTGATTGGCAACTAATTTAAGTTGCAGTGATTTTTGAGCGAGATGTTTTTCGTCTTCTTTGCCGTGACAGCGACGGATTAAGCGATCGCACAATTCACGAGTTTCATCATCGGGAATATTCGCGATCGCCTGAAACACTGGTGAAGCATCGGGTTCTTCAAAATCATTTTGACGAAAAATTAAGTTTTTATTATCTTCATGGAAGGTTTCCCACAAATGTGGCTCCGTGGCAAGAGCGCGAAGCGATAGGGAAATTACGGCAAAGGAAAATTCATCAAGGCGATCGCCAAAATCATCAGTAGATCGTTTGGGCGGCTGATAGTTAGGATGCCCCACCTCAAGGGGCGGCGAACCACGCAAAGCAGGTACATACATCCCGTCGTAGTCAACTAGTTTTAATTCCCCATGCTCGTCCACCATGATATTGCCATGCTGTAAGTCACCATGAGCAATTCCCACTTCTTGCAAATCCTGTTGCAATTGTTTTAACTGGCGGTCTAAACGCAACAATACTTGCGAATCATCGATATATTCGCCAATATAGCGATCTATTTCCGTTCCCTCTACCCAATCCATTTTCAGAATCGGATACCATTCCCCTTTTACCAAAATCCCCTGAGCTAAAAATTCAAAATCAACCAAGTAAGGAATCTGATGTTGACTGAGATATTCACTGATCAACTGATAGCGTTCTTGGACATCAGATTGCGGGGTGCGGGTAAAGCAACGCACCGCCCAAGAGCGATCGCCCTTTGTGAGTTTATACACCGTGGCAAAGTTGCCAGACCAAAGCAGAACCCTCCCGCGTGAATTTTTGGATGTACTGGCTTGCTTAAGATCGGGATCGGCAAAGCAAAGCTGTGGATTTTGCACCGCGATCGTGAAGTCAATATTTAACGGCCAAGTCTGGATATTGGTCATGGTTGGCAACAAATTTCTAGCCCCAGTAGCATTTTTTTCATTGTTTTTTATTCGGAAACATGGACAAGGTTTAAGTCTTGGGCAATGGCATTTAGCCTTTTGTCGCGAGTCCATAGTTTGGCTGAATCTTGAGAAACTGAGGCTAGTAAATTGGCATCAACCCAGCCAATCCCCCTACCCATAAGGCGATCATTTTGTCCGCGCAGGTAATCTATCCAGATTGATGTATCTGCAAGAATCATTAGATTTCAAACCTTTTTCTAGGAATATCCTGAGCATCTGGTTCAGAACCAAAGAGATTAAGCAAATCTTGCTTTAATGAGCTATTTATTGCTGCGTTTATTGACGGCGTTACCGTTGATCGCTCTTCAAGAACAGTGATAAACACGCGCCCCGATCTAATATCTGGCTTTTCAGCCAACCACTGGACTTGTCCATCTTGAATTATGGCTTCGTAGGTTTTGAGCATTGGTTTATCTCTTGATTTCTAGGCACAATAGCGTTGTATCGTCATTGGCGATTTCATGGCGATCGCGCAATTCATTCACCCAATTTGCAAACTCATCTTGCGAACTTATCTCCCCTAATTTTACCCAAGGATTTTGCTTAGCTTCGAGTTGTTTAAAAATCCAACAGGCGATCGCATCGGTGGTCAGATAAAAGCGATCGCCAAGCTCGACAATGCCATTAATTTGATTAATCTGCATATTGGCAACATCAGTATGTGTACTAATTAATCGAGGTCGATGATTAAATTCTTGGCTATTTTGTAAAGGAAAACTGCTCTGCAATTTTTGAGCATTTAGATTTTGGAGATTTTGATCGGTTGAGCAATCACGCACGACAAATAAACAAGAATCTCCTACCGCAAAAGCTTGCCAACTTAAATCAGGAAAAATTTCTAGACTTAAAAAAGTCGCAAACGCACCTTCACTCGCCTTGCGCTTCGCAAACCAAGATAGGTTCTGATTGACTAACCATGTTTGCCATTTTTGCTGCAATGGTAATAGCCAAGACTTTTTACCATGAGGATCTTGCAGATTGCGGTGATCGCAATTTACAAAAGCCGTAACTAACTCCTTTGACCATTCCCGCGCAAAGGAAGATTCGGTTGCCCCATCGGACAAAGCTATAGAAATTTGGCGATCGCGATCTACATAATCCCAAAGATCCTCACATTCCGCGATCGCATTGCCAGCCTTTTGCACCGCAAAGCTTTGAATGAGGGCAACCCTATAATCTAATTGCTGTCTTGCTAAAGCGTGATTTTTAGTAACTTTGTATAAATCGCGATCGCCATATTTCTGAAGCTGCTGACCATTTGCCGCGATCGCCTTAAATCCAAAATTTGCATACCCATCATGGGAATGCCAGCCAAAATGAGGATTACCGCAATAAGGTTTAAACACAAGATCAGTTATTTAAAAGTTTAAGAAACAAGGGGGCTTAAGCCCTTTGTCTTTTTTGGTGATTAGGCGATCGCCTATTTAGTTTTTGTGGACTCTAGATAAACTTTAAAAAGCTTGCGAAGCAAGCTTTTTAAAGTTTATCTAGGTTTTAAGAAAGCGCAAAGCCCTGTATTAGGCGATCGCCAAGGATGCCAAAGGATCAGGAATTGAGGCACTAGGTGCAGTAAATTCACCTGTCACCACAAACTCAAGTCTCAACTTCAGCCAACGCATAGTATTGGGATCAGTCGTGACAACAGCCGCCGCAGGTTGTGGGATTTGCTTTTTGATACTTGCCATCTCAGGGGCTTCCAAAAAAGCAGGCTGCTCGATCAACCAAAAGTTAACCTCTAGATTGCGAGCTTCAAAATTGCGACGACGCTCCGACAGTGTTTCGCTCAAAGGTTTCCCTTCGTCCTCACACAAATACTTACGGCTTGCAGCCACAAAATAATATTGCTTTGACTCTGACATAAATTTTTTTCTTAACAAGGTAATAGCTTGTAAAGCCAAATCTATGGTAGCGCTAATTTAACTTACAAGACTTTGCGATAGATTAAGCTGAGGCGTTAGCTCCAACACACTATTCAAAACCAGATCTGCACCATTTTCCCTAAGTAAAGCTGCATAGCGATCGCGCAAATCCTCAGTCACATGGGGCGGGATCACACCAATCGCAAAGTATTGATAATTAGGCTCAAAGTCTCTCGCCTTAACCACCGTTAGCATATCGGCAACCGTATCACCCACATATACAACGACATTTGGAGATTTTTCTTGCTTACTCTCAATCTGCTTCACCGCCAGCAATAGCCCCGTGGGATCAGGCTTACCCGACGCATCCTCCATCGCCACCAATATAGGATCAACAACTTGCAAGCGCTGCAACACATAACCTGCCGAAGCCCTAGTTGCCCCACTAAAAAATCCCCAACCAATACCAGCCCTTGTCAAGCTTTGAAAATATTCCGTTGTGGCAATTAAAGGCTCAGTCGCAATATATCCATCCGACCAGTCAGACTGCATACCACGATAGCGTCGCTGAAAAAAAGCAACAATATCGTCATAATCGATCTTAACGGCTTTTTCTAGTTCCTGAAAATATCTTTTAATTAGTTCCTGAGATGCTTCCCAGTCATTATTCCAAAGACCCTCAGTCTTTAATTCATCAATTTCTTCATGGCTAGGGCGAAATCCCGAATTTGTAAAATATTCAACCGTATCAGCCAATGCGCGATGATAGGAACCCGACACATCCCGAATTACACCATCAATATCAAATATAAAAGTTTTTACATTTGTTGATTCTGAGGCAACTTTTGAGAGTTCAATCATGTTATATTGCAAGATCGCTACTTTAATATGTAATTTAACTTTTCTTGGAGGTAGGTAGCATTGTCCCAGTTTATTCTAAAAATCTTATGGTTAGAGAATAATGTAGCTCTTGCCGTCGATCAAGTCGTTGGCAAAGGCTTCAGCCCTCTCACCAAGTATTTCTTCTGGCCCCGTGATGATGCTTGGGATCAACTTAAATCAGAAATGGAAAGCAAGCCTTGGATTGCCGATCAAGATCGGATCGAGATTTTAAATAAGGCAACCGAAGTAATTAATTACTGGCAGCAAGAGGGCAAAAATCGCCCAATGACAGAAGCTCAAGGTAAATTCCCTGATGTCATATTTACTGGTAGTAACTAAACACACTAAACAAAAAAGAGACGCATAGCGTCTCCTTTTTGTTTGCTAAAAAAAGAGACGCTATGCGTCTCTTTTTTATTATTTATGCATCCAAATCAGGCATCGAGAGTACAGCTTCAGTCTCGCGGTCAATACCCTTTTCAAAACCAGCAACTGCTGCGCGTGCGCGACCAGCGTGCCATAGGTGACCAACTAAGAACATGAAGGACAATACGAAGTGAGAGGTTGACAACCAAGAACGAGGAGATACGAAGTTAACTGCGTTAATTTCCGTAATCACACCACCAACTGAGTTCAAGGAACCCAAAGGAGCGTGAGTCATGTACTCGGCAGCTCGACGTACTTGCCAAGGCTGAACGTCATTCTTGAGTTTGTCAATATCCAAACCGCTAGGACCACGCAGAGGCTCTAACCAAGGACCACGGAAGTCCCAGAAACGCATGGTTTCACCACCGAAGATAATTTCTCCAGAAGGCGATCGCATCAGGTATTTACCAAGCCCTGTAGGACCTTGAGAGGTGGCAATGTTTGCCCCCAACTTTTGGTCACGAACTAGGTAAGTAAATGCTTGAGACTGAGAAGCTTCAGCACCCGTAGGGCCAAAGAATTCACTAGGATAAACAGTATTGTTGAACCATACAAAGCAAGTGGCAATAAATGCCATCAAGCTCAATGCGCCAAGGCTGTAGGAGAGATATGCTTCACCAGACCATACCAAAGCACGACGCGCCCAGCCGAAAGGCTTGGTGACGATGTGCCAGATACCACCACCGATGCAGATCAAGCCAATCCAAATATGTCCGCCAACTACATCTTCTAGGTTGTCAACACCAACGATGTTACCTTCTCCACCAAAGGGTGAGTTGAGGAGGTAGCCAAAGATAATAACAGGGTTAAGAGTTGGGTTAGTGATCACACGCACATCCCCCCCACCAGGAGCCCATGTATCGTAGAGTCCACCAAAGAACATTGCCTTGAATACGAGTAAGAAAGCGCCAAACCCTAACACAATCAGGTGATACCCAATAATGTTGGTCATTTGGTTCTTATCTTTCCAGTCGTAGCCAAAGAAGGAAGAGTAGTTTTCTAATACTTCAGGACCACGCAACGCATGGTAAATACCACCAAAACCGAGTACTGCTGAAGAGATGAGGTGTAAAACACCAACTACGAAGTAGGGGAAGATGTCAACAACTTCACCGCCAGCGCCAACGCCCCAGCCTTGAGTCGCCATGTGAGGTAGCAGGATAAAGCCTTGCTCATACATTGGCTTTTCGGGAATAAAGTGAGCGACTTCAAATAAAGTCATTGCACCAGCCCAAAATACGATCAAACCAGCGTGAGCAACGTGAGCGCCCAGCAGTTTGCCAGAGAGATTGATGAGACGTGCATTACCAGACCACCAAGCAAAGCCAGATGTATCTTGTGTACGTCCACCTACTCCCAAATTATTTAAGTTGATGGTCGTTGTCACGAGAGGGATTCTCCAAAAAACTTTTTATAGGTTTAAAGTGCAAATAATTTTTTAGCTATCAGATACCAGCTTAGTAACTGCTAACGTCTAGAGGTTTGATGAGAATCATCATAATCTAAAAACTACTGTAACTGTGCTGACATCTGATAGCTAAGTTACTAAAAAATTTTGCTCAGTCTAAAACCTGAGCAAAATTTCTTAGACAGCGGAGAATTACAATGCGTTACCACGAGGCAATACTTCTTCAGGGAAGATGAATTTTTCGGCTGGTTGATCTTGAGGAGCCATCCATGCGCGAATACCTTCATTCAAGAGCAAGTTTTTGGTGTAGAAGGTTTCAAATTCAGGATCTTCTGCGGCACGAACTTCTTGAGATACAAAGTCATAGGCTCGCAAGTTCAATGCTAATCCAACGATGCCGACGCTGCTGAACCATAGTCCAGTTACAGGTACAAAGAGCATGAAGAAGTGCAACCAACGCTTGTTGGAGAAAGCGATACCGAAAATTTGGCTCCAGAAACGGTTAGCTGTAACCATGGAGTAAGTTTCTTCAGCTTGGGTTGGGTTAAAAGCTTTGAAGGTGTTGGCACTTGAACCATCGCCATCTTCAAACAATGTGTTTTCAACGGTTGCACCGTGAATTGCACAGAGTAGTGCGCCACCGAGGATACCCGCTACGCCCATCATGTGGAATGGGTTCAGAGTCCAGTTGTGGAAACCTTGCAGGAATAAGATGAAGCGGAAAATACCAGCTACGCCGAAGGTAGGACCAAAGAACCAGCCAGACTGACCTAGGGGGTACATCAAGAATACGGATACAAATACGGCGATTGGGCCAGAGAAGGCGATCGCATTGTAAGGACGGATACCGACTAGACGAGCGATTTCAAATTGACGTAGCATAAAGCCGATCAATGCAAATGCGCCGTGTAGGGCTAGGAATGTCCACAAGCCACCAATTTGACACCAACGGGTAAAGTCGCCCTGTGCTTCAGGTCCCCACAAAAATAGAAGGGAGTGACCAACGCTCAATGCGGGAGAAGATATGGCTACGGTCAAAATGTTGCATCCTTCAAGGAAGCTAGAAGCCAGCCCGTGAGTGTACCAAGAGGATACGAAGGTGATGCCTGTGAACCAGCCGCCAACTGATAAAAATGCGGTGGGGAATAGCAACAAGCCACTCCAACCAATAAACACAAATCTGTCGCGCTTTAGCCAGTCGTCGATGATGTCAAACCATCCTCTTTCGACTTCTTGCGACCTGCCCATTGCAATGGTCATAATCTTAAATCCTGCTTTAACTAGGGGTATTTATATGGATTTGAAATTAGCTTAACACATCTTTACGTTTGCCTTTCAATAAAATATTTATACTCCTCAAACCCTCTTCAAATAAAGAGTTTAGGTCTATTTATAAAGTATATGTATCTAATAACAAATCTTAAAAAAGTGTTAAGGAAGTGTTGATATCCTCCCAAGGGAGTAAATACCAGTAACTTGATATATTAGTTAAAAATGTAGCAACATCAGATCAAGTCGTTTTTAGAACGACTTTGCAGACAGAGATAAGCATCAATACTGTCATTTATTTACTAAGTATTTATACTTATATAAATTGATTATACATTAATTTGTATGGGACTGCCATCGTATTTCACCTGAATTCGGATAGATTAGAGCTTTCATGCTAAATGTTTAGTATTATTAAGGCTCAAGATTAGCGATCGCCTAGATCGCTTGATTTCCCATTCGCATATTTTCGCATATTGATAAGTAATGGACACTAGATATAATCCCCAGCAGATCGAACCCAAATGGCAACAAGTTTGGGCAGAGAAACAACTTGACAAAGTAAGTAACGATGCCATTGGTGCAGACAAAAAGAAATTCTATGCACTGTCAATGTTTCCCTATCCATCGGGCGATCTGCATATGGGGCATGTCCGTAATTACACGATCACCGATGTGATTGCTCGTTACAAAAGAATGCAGGGCTATCAGGTGTTGCACCCGATGGGCTGGGATGCCTTTGGTTTGCCTGCGGAGAATGCAGCGATCGATCGCAATACGCATCCTGCTAAATGGACTTACGCAAATATCGACAATATGCGATCGCAGCTTCAGCAAGTGGGCTTGTCCTACGACTGGAATCGCGAGTTAGCGACCTGTTCGCCCGACTATTACAAATGGACACAATGGATATTTTTGCAATTTTTAGAAGCGGGTTTGGCTTATCAAAAAGAGGCAAAGGTTAACTGGGACCCGATCGATCAAACCGTAATTGCCAATGAGCAGGTGGATAATGAGGGCAGATCTTGGCGATCGGGGGCGATCGTGGAGAAGCGTAAATTGCGTCAATGGTTTTTCAAAATTACGGACTATGCCGAACAACTTTTGCAAGATTTAGACAAACTTACCGATTGGCCATCTAATGTAAAAATCATGCAAGCCAATTGGATCGGTAAATCGATAGGCGCAGAGCTAAGTTTTGCGATTGTCAATCCTGTAGGGGCAATTCATGAATTGCCCCTACAAACGGATTGTGAAAAAATTACAGTATTCACCACCCGACCTGATACCGTTTACGGCGTGAGCTATGTCGTGCTTGCGCCAGAGCATCCTTTAGTCGAGACTTTGACCAATACTGCTCAAAAAGAAGCCGTTGAAGCATTCATTCAAGAAGTCAAAAATCTCAGCGAAATCGATCGCACTTCTGATGATCGCCCCAAACGTGGCGTAGCGATCGGCGCAAGTGTGATTAATCCCTTTACAGGCAAAGAAGTTCCGATCTGGATTGCCGATTATGTTCTCTTTGAATATGGCACTGGCGCAGTCATGGGTGTTCCTGCCCACGATGTCCGCGATTTTGCCTTTGCAAAGCAGTACAACCTTCCCATTCAAACTGTCATTACCTCTAACTCCCCTCTCTCTATGGGAGAGGGGCAGGGGGTGAGGGAATCCGCTTACACGGAAGCAGGAATCATGGTCAATTCTGGTGAATTTGATGGATTGAATTCTGTAACTGCGAAGACTAAAATCATTGAACTTGCGGAAACAAATCAATGGGGAACAGCCAAAATCACCTACCGCTTGCGTGATTGGTTGATTTCCCGCCAAAGATATTGGGGCTGTCCAATTCCTGTGATCCATTGTCCCAATTGCGGTATCGTGCCTGTTCCCCATGAGCATTTGCCTGTGCAACTTCCCGAAAATGTGGAACTCACAGGGCGCGGTGCTTCGCCGCTAAAACAGTTGGATTCTTGGGTAAATGTGGATTGTCCTAAATGCGGCACGCCAGCCAAGCGCGAAACCGATACGATGGATACCTTCATCGATTCTTCTTGGTATTTCCTGCGGTTTGCTGATGCCAAGAATGCTCAAGAAATAGGCGATCGCCATGCCCTTAATAACTGGCTACCTGTCGATCAATATGTCGGTGGTGTCGAACACGCGATTTTGCATCTGCTCTATTCACGGTTTATGACTAAGGTTTTGCGCGATCGCGGTTTACTCACTTTCGATGAACCATTTACCAGATTGCTGACGCAGGGCATGGTGCAGGGCTTGACCTACATGAATCCTAATAAAAGCGGCAAGGATAAATGGGTTGCTTCGGCTTTGGTCGATCCTAAAGATCCTAAAGATCCCAAAACTGGCGAACCGTTGCAAGTGCTATTTGCCACGATGTCTAAATCTAAGGGCAATGGTGTATCACCAGTTGAGGCGATCGCCAAATATGGAGCCGACACCTTGCGGATGTTCACGCTCTTTAAAGCTCCTCCTGAAAAGGATTTGGAATGGGAAGATGCCGATGTTGAAGGTCAGCAACGCTTTTTGAATCGAGTATGGCGTTTGGTATCTAGCTTTGCGGAAACTAAGCAGCATGGTATTTCCAAAAAAATTGATAAAAATCTGCGTCGTGCTATTCACATCGCGATTAAAGAAGTCTCTGAAGATTTTGATGGAGGCTATCAACTGAATACCGCCATTTCGGAAATGATGAAGCTCAGTAATGCTTTGCAAGATTCTGAAGATAAGAGTTCTGCAACTTTCTTGGAAGGTATCGAAACTCTCTTAACTTTACTGGCTCCCTTTGCTCCACACATTGCTGAGGAACTCTGGTCGTTAATTGGTCACACAGACTCTATCCATTTGCAGCCTTGGCTCACCCATGATCCCGATGCGCTGATCGTTGATGAGATTACCCTCGTCATTCAAATCAATGGCAAAATACGCGGCAGTCTCCAAGTGCCATCTAGCGCCAGCAATGACAAGCAAGCATTGGAAGAATATGCTCGCAGTTCGGAAGCAGCACAGAAGTATCTCGAAGGTAAGGAGATTAAGAAAGTGATTGCGGTTGCGGGTAAGTTGGTGAATTTTGTAGTTGTCTAAGCGCGATCGCTATGGCATCGACAATGGTATCGACAATGGCATCGACAATGGTATCGACAGGATCGTTGAAACCGCCGTATAACCTGTGCTTTTTTACAAAAAATGATGGAAATTGAAATAGCAGCTTTGCGATCGCACCAGTGGTTTAAGCTCATTTGTGGTGCGAGTTATCAACATTTACCCGCCATTCGCCATTTAGCCTTGGTTTATACCTTAGCAGGAGCCGACTGCATCGACATGGCTCCCGACCCTGCCGCGATCGCCGCCGCCCGTAAGGGCATTGCCGCCGCCCTAGAATTAGATGCTAATGCGCGATCGCCTTTGGTGATGGTTAGCTTTAACGATGGCGAAGATCCTCATTTTCGCAAAGCAGTTTTTGATCCTGAGTTTTGCCCTGTCAATTGCTCAAGACCTTGCGAAAAAGTATGCCCCACCACTGCAATTAAATTTGGTAATGATTACAATGGGGTTGTCCCCGATCTTTGTTATGGGTGCGGTCGTTGCTTGCCCCTTTGCCCAGTGCAGATTATTCACACCCGCGAACAGGTCTATGTCCCTGAAGATATGTTTGATCTGATCATTAATCAACAGGTTGATGCGATCGAAATTCATACGCAACCTAATCGCACTCAAGAATTTGCTGCATTCTGGCAACGGCTAAGTCCGATCATCCCTAAGCTCAAATTAATGGCGGTCAGCTTCCCCGATTGTGAAAATTTACGAGATTATCTGCTCTCTTTGCTTGAAGGAATGCAACCACAACCGCGATCGCTAATTTGGCAAACTGACGGTAGACCGATGAGTGGAGATATTGGCGATGGCGCAACCCGTGCCGCGTTGCAACTGGGGCAGAAAGTACTGGATTTCCAGTTAACCCTTGGCTGGGTGCAATTAGCAGGGGGAACTAATGCCAGTACAGTTCCCAAGCTCCGCCAAGCCTCTATCCCTGTCGCTGGGGTTGCCTATGGCAGCTATGCGCGGAAAATCGTGATTGATTTTCTCGAATCTTCGGGAGCCGATATCCCCGATCGCCTTGAGGAAAAATCCTGTTTACTCTGGCAAACTGTGGCGATCGCTAAGCAATTAGTTTCCCAAATCAAAACGCCCTCACCCTAGCTAACAACCAAAATTATGGTGACAAAATGATTAATACTCAATTAGTAGAAAGTCTTGCACAGGTTATTCAATCGCTTTCTTGGGAAGAGCGGTTTTTGCTAGAGGAAAAATTGTTTTGGGAGTCAGCAGAGATATCAAGTAAAGAAATTGCAAAAATCATGATGTTAGGAGATGCTTTTAAGTTTTTAGAGACGGAGCCAGATATTTATACTCTTGAAGATGGTCAGCCTGTATGATTGCTTTGCAAAAAGGCGATGTCGTTCTGGCTTTATTTCCGTTCACTGATTTATCTCAAACTAAGCTACGTCCTGCGATTGTGCTTTGGGTAAGTGCAACTAATCAAGATATAACTATTTGCTTTATTTCTTCCCAAGATGTCAATCAAGTTTCTATTGATGAGTTTATTTTACAACCGTCAGATTCTGAATTTATGGCAACTGGCTTAAAGGTTGTTTCTAAAGTTCGGGTTACTAAGATTGTTACTCTCGAGCGAAAGCTAATTACCAGAAGGTTGGGCAATCTAGAAAACTCTTACACCATAAAGTTAAATCAAACTATGATTTGGGCGTTTAAGTTGGATGCTGGTTCCCCTTACCCTATTAGCTGACCAGTGACTAAATGATTACAATGGGGCTATCCCAACTTTTTTTATGATTTGGCAAGCTGTGGCGATCGCTAAGCAATTAGTTTCCCAAATCAAAACGCCCTCACCCTAAATCCCTCTCCTAAAGGGAGAGGGACTTGAAGGCAATTCTTGCTCCCCTTCTCCCAAAGGGAGAAGGGGATGAGGGCAAAACTTTAAATCTAACCGTAAAACCTTAAAAAAGCCTAATGGACTCCATCCGCAAGCAAGTTACAGACAACCTCGATCAACTTCTCGATATTTTGCCACCACGCATCAAAAGTAGCCTTGAACTCTGCGGCGGGTTAGAACAACTTGTCGAAATTGTGATGGACTTAGGCAGGCTGCCTGAAGCAAGGTATTTTGACAGTACTAAATATTTAACCGATGACCCGATTACTAAGGAAGATTTGGCGCTTTGCGTGAAGCAAGTCGGTGAGTTTGGCGGTGACAATCGTGCAGGCATCGAGCGCACCCTGCACCGCATCAGTGCGATCCGCAACCGCAAAGGCGAAATCATCGGGCTAACCTGTCGCGTCGGTCGGGCTGTTTACGGCACGATCGCCATGATTCGCGACTTAGTGGAAACGGGTAAATCGATTTTGCTGCTGGGTAAACCGGGGATGGGTAAAACGACGGCGCTGCGGGAGATTGCGCGGGTGCTTGCCGATGACCTCAATAAGCGCGTGGTGATTATTGACTCATCTAACGAAATTGCAGGCGATGGCGATATCCCTCACCCTGCGATCGGTCGGGCGCGAAGGATGCAAGTCTCACATCCCGAATTGCAGCACCAAGTGATGATTGAGGCGGTGGAAAACCATATGCCTGAGGTCATTGTCATCGATGAAATTGGTACAGAACTCGAAGCCCTAGCCGCCAGAACGATCGCTGAGCGTGGTGTGCAACTCGTCGGCACGGCGCATGGTAATCAACTCGCTAATTTAATCAAAAACCCGACTCTCTCAGATTTGATCGGCGGTATTCAATCGGTAACTCTTGGCGATGAAGAAATGCGGCGGCGTGGTTTACCGCAAAAGAGCATCCTCGAACGCAAGGCTCAGCCCACCTTTGATATTGCTGTGGAAATGTGGGAGCGCTATCGTTGGGCAGTCCATGACGATGTGGCGGGAACCATTGATATGTTGCTGCGCGATCGCGACCCTGGCCGTCAGATTCGCTCTGTCAGTGATGGGGGTGAAGTGACCACCACCGAAGAAAAGCCCAAAAATCCTGAGGTAATGCGAAATCCTGCGGTCAAGGGTTGGCGAGCCACGGGTAAACTCAAACCAGTCCCCCTCGATCCACAGGTGCAGATGCGTTTAGAGGTTGCTAATGGCAGCAAAACTAATCAGGTTGCGGAAATTACCGAAGCCAGCGATGAAGATGTCGAAGAATTTAGCGATCTATCATCCTATAACGCCATCCAAGAAAGATTTGGCACGCTTTATGTCTATCTCTATGGGGTCAGCCGTCATCAAACCGAGCAGGTAATTCAATCGATTAATTTACCGATCGAAGTCACCAAGGATCTCGATCAAGCGGATATTGTGCTGGCTCTGCGATCGCAAATTCGTACTAGTTCCAAAGTGCGTCAAGTTGCCGAAGCCCGTCAAATTCCGATCCACGCGATCAAAACTAGCACCCTACCGCAAATCAATCGCGCACTGCGCCGCATTCTGCACATCGATGAAAGTCCAACCGACACAATCACCGACCTGAATATGTTCGCCTACGGTGACTCCGAAGACGAAATCGAAGCCCTCGAAGAAACGCGCCTTGCCGTGGAGCAAATTGTGATTCCTAAAGGTCAACCCGTTGAGCTATTACCCCGTTCATCGGTGATTCGTCGGATGCAGCATGAACTTGTCGAACATTACCAACTGCGATCGGAAAGCTACGGCTCCGAGCCTAACCGCCGTTTACGCATTTTCCCCAAGTAAAATTGGCGCGTCGCGCCAACTTTACTCATGGGAAAAACGTCAAAGGCAGTGCTATTAAGCACTGCCTTTGACGTATAGACTAATGTTTGCGTGGAACGAATATCGCCCTCACCCCCCAGCCACCTCTCCCATTAAGGGAGAGGGGCAGTAAGGCAAGACTAATTTCTTGTTCCCCTCTCCCCCTTTGGGCGAGGGGCTAGGGGTGAGGGTCTTGAGAACTTCCGCGTAACATCAGGTATAAACTCTCAACACAAAAAACTTTGTTAGGGTAATTTAGCCAATTACCACTGATCCAATTACCACAAGGCGGGAACAGGGGCATTCTGCACTGCGGCGGGAGCTTCTACTCTAGGAGCAGGAACCGCAGGGGCTGGTTCTTCGGGAGCCGCACAACCGTTATACCCTTCGGCAAGCAAGGAGGAACAGTAGGAACTTGGTAAATCACGGGTGCGAATAGTTGCATCGCTGAGGGTTTGCAAGTCCAGCATGTCGCGATTAATTGCGCGAAAAGCATTGGCTTGCTGTTCAATCCATTGATCCCTAAAGGTGGTTTGAAAATAGGGATTAGGCAAGTTAGGATCAGAGGTCATATCCAAAACTTTGTTCTGTACCTGAGGGTAGGTAGGAGGAAAGTTTCGAGGGAATTGATCTTGATCGGTGAGCAGGGGATCGGCAAAAGCAGCACCACTAGCGAGCAGCGTCGATGCTGCAACTAATGACGAGGTGAGCCAAGAGAACCGAGTACTCATAAAAATACACATCCTCACAGTTGAACGCTGACTAATGTAGCAGATCCAGTTAGAAAATAAAAATGAGATATAACGCTTCGCGTTGTATCTCATGAAAGCGCTATAAACTTAATAAGGAATTTACAAAATTGAAGATTAAGCTAAATCTGTGGAACATTCAAATCGCGAAAAGTTACTAGATCTGTTTTGCCGTCTTGCTTACAAAAGTGGTGACTTTACCTTGTCTTCGGGACAGAAAAGTACTTATTACATCAATGGCAAGTTAGTGACATTACACCCCTTTGGTGGGTTATGGACGGGGCAGGTTTTATTGTCCATGTTGCCAGAGGGGACGGGGGCGATCGCGGGATTAACCTTGGGTGCTGATCCGATTGTGAGTGCGGTGAGCGTGGTATCTGCTTACGAAAATAAGCCCATTCCTGCGTTAATTATTCGCAAGCAGCCGAAGGGACATGGTACGGGGGCATGGATTGAGGGACCTGAACTTGCGCCAAATACTAATGTGGTGGTGTTAGAGGATGTGGTGACAACGGGACAATCTGCTTTGCTGGCGGTGGAGAAGCTGCGCGATGCTGGCTATATCGTGACCCATGTATTAACGCTGGTCGATCGCCAACAGGGTGGTGCGGAGCTTTACGCAAGGGAAGGTTTACAGTTTGGCGCGGTATTTAATATTGGCGAAATTCAAAGCTATGCCAAGGGACTGAATTAGATGATCTTTTTCTAATCCATTTAAGAATTGTCTAGATCCCCCCCAGCCCCCCTTAAAAAGGGGGGAGAATTTTCTTCTTCCCCCTTTTTAAGGGGGATTGAGGGGGATCTCTTAGAGATTTTGACCGCAGAAAGTAATTCTTAAATGGTTTCTTTAGAGCTATCCTGAAATTGCGGCAACGTTTTAGGGAAACATACTGTGAAATTTCATAACCTATTTGACTGTAATCGCTATGAGTGATGTTACCCATTCTAAAAGCTCATCCGTTGAGTCACCTGAAACCTACCTACAATATGGCGATCGCTATCGCAACTCTGGCAATATCCCCCTCGCCCTCAAAAATTATCAACGCGCCTTAGCGATTAATCCTGATCTTGCGGCTGTCCATGAGCGTCTTGGTGCGATCTATCAACAGCAGGAAAATGTGATGGAGGCGATCGCTAGTTTTAGTAAAGCAGTCCAACTCGATCCGCAATCCTTAGCATCACAATTAGGGCTAGGTAACGCTTATCAACAGATGGGATGGAATGAATTAGCAATTACCCATTTTCAGCAAGCCCTCAAATCACATCCCGATCGCTTCTTTGCGGAATATCATTGCCGATTGGGGGATAGTCTCAAGGAACGTAGCCGAATTGCGGAAGCCCTTGATAGCTATGAAAGAGCGATCGCGACTAATCCTGATTATATCGATGGCTATCGAGCGATCGCGCAGGTATATTTCCAGCAAAATCATCCTGAAGCCGTCAATGATATTTATGAACGTGCGGAGAACCATAATTCAGAACTACTGCAAGCCAAGGATTACAATGCCCTAGGCGTAGCTTGGCTACAAAAGATTACTTCCATCGACTCAGATGCTCAAGATCTAAAAGAGAATTTAGAAAATAAAGCGATCGCCTGTTTTGAACGCGCCATTCAAATTGATCCTGCCTATGCCGATGCCCATTGCAATCTTGGCAGTACCTTCATTCGCAAAAATCAACTCAAGGATGCGATTTTAGCCTACAAAGAAGCGATCGATATTGACCCCAATTTTGCTCAGCCCTACTTTAATCTGGGGATTATTTTAAATAATATTGGCAAACCCGAAGAAGCGATCGCCTGTTTTCAATCGGCGATCGACCTTATTCCCGATTGGGTTGAGGCAAAACAATATTTAGGTAAATTACTAAATCCAAATAAATGAAGCCTATTTAATTTTTTTCAAAAAGCTTGCTTTGCAATCTTTTTGAAAAAAATTGGTGGGGCGGCGCATCGCGCCGCCCCTTGTTTGACAAACTATGGATACCAAAACATACCTTTGATGCCTTCGGGATCAGCATTAAAACCTAGTTGGCTATAAAACTCGACCACATGGGCATCGGCGAAAAGGCTAATATTGCTAATGTCGGATTTGCGTAACTCACGAATCATTTCCTCCATCATGGCTTTGCCCAAACCTCTACCTTGAAAATCAGGATGAATGACCACATCCCATAGTGTCGCATTAAAAGCATAGTCAGAGGTAGCTCTGGCAAAGCCGATTAAACGCCGAAACCCGCCCCGTTGCTCCCACATCGAGAGGACAACAAAACTATGCTGTAGGGCAATACGAACTTTACGAATTGGCCGCCTTGCCCAGCCCACAGAGTCACATAACTCTTCGAGTTCGTAGAGGTCAATATCTTTTTCAGTGCTAAAGAAAATTTTTTCGCTTTGGTTCGGTACTTGGCGAAGTTTTGTCTTTTTTGTAGGTTCGAGCGTATCAGAACCAAATAAGCTTTTCCAGAACCCCATTTGTGTCAGCGATCGCCCTTGTCTATTACAAATTCTTTACAGATATTCTAGTCACCCCTGTATTGTATCTGCTTTTGTTGAAACCAAACTCTTTCTTGGGTCTAAAATATTCGGTAGCCATAATAGCTTAGGACTACTCTGAATTAGTCCCGTCTTTATAAGTAGTCGGGCATAATTAAAAACTAAGATCTAAAACCTGTGGCGCATGCTGCGCGTGCGCCACAGGTTTTAGGGTTTTATATTTAATTGCGCCCAGCTACTTATTGTTAGAATTTTGTGACAGCCCTATTTGGTCGCATCTGATGCTAGTTGATCGCTTAAAAACCGATACCAAGCCGAGGCAATATCGACATCTGTAAATCGGATGCTAGGCATTTCACCACTTTTTAGCACCAATTCCAGCGAAATTTGTTTAGCATTTACAGGAAATTCGGCATCTTGATCATCGAAAAACTTACTATCGATCCGAAACCGAATCCGAGAAATATCACTCATTGTTACCGTTTGCAAATCCTTGGGATCTTTGCGCGTAGGTTTGCCCCATGTTAGGTGATCGCCTGTCTGACCTAACACGGAGTAAATATCATATTTATGTCGTTCAAATTGTGAAGCCCAGCGTTTATAGGACTCAATTTTTTGGTATTCATTCCAGCCCGACCAAGCCAGCCAAAAGAAAACTACCAGTAAAGGCAACCACAATAATCCACGTTCCATAGATCAAAAATTCAGTTATGTGTTAAAAAAGTTTACCCCGCTTAGCGAGGTAAACTTTTTCTTAATCACGAGCATGGAGGGACTCGAACCCCCGACCCTCAGGACCGGAACCTGATGCTCTATCCAACTGAGCTACATACCCAT
>DCSN01000009.1:3238-5425 GCA_002325645.1 Pseudanabaena sp. UBA1465 | reverse complement strand
GGTAAATAGCACATCGGTAAATAAAGATTTATGTTTAATGCAACTGAGCTTCTAATCAGTAATTTTGTGGAACAACTAAAGCTAGGATATCGCCGTACCTATGGCGGCTATCTGCATGATTATGAAGATATTATCGGTTGGGCTGGTAATATGGCTCTCGAAAATATTGCTAATAGTGATGCGCTATACCATAACGTTGAACATACGATCCTAGTGACTCTAGTTGGTCAAGAGATTTTGCGGGGCAAACATATCCGTGAAGGTCGAGTTTCGCCTGAGGATTGGCTGCATTTTATTATTTCCCTTGTTTGCCATGATATCGGCTATGTCAAAGGTGTATGCCTTCAAGACAGTAATGGTAAGTTTGCCACTGGTATTAAGGATGGCATGGTGGAATTGCCCGCAGGTGCTTCGGATGCAGGGCTAACTCCCTATCATGTCGATCGCGCTAAGTTATTTGTCAATCAGCGCTTTGCCAATCACTCTTTGATTAAGGCTGAGAAAATTTGTCGAAATATTGAACTCACCAGATTTCCTGTGCCGAAAACTGGCGATCATCAAGACACAACCAATTTTGCGGGATTAGTGCGATCGGCGGATTTAATTGGACAACTGAGCGATCCCCGTTATCTCAAAAAAATTGGCGCATTATTTTATGAATTTGAAGAAACTGGCGTAAATAAAGCTTTGGGATATGCTAACCCTGCGGATTTACGCCGTAACTATCCCAAATTTTATTGGACTAACGTGTATCCCTATGTCAAGGATGCTCTGTACTATTTATCCCTAACTCAACAGGGTCAAGAGATCGTGGCGCATCTTTATTCTAATGTGTTCGTAGTAGAACATGAGAAGCCAGAATATCAACATGGTTAAAACCTAGAATATTGTGCCGCGTAGCGGCACAATATTCTAGACAAGATAAGAAGTGGTGGCGCTTTGCGCCACCACTTCTTATCTTGTCTAAAATGCACTTACTCTGACCCATTGCTGACTCATGGTTTGTTCATAAAGTTCTTCTAAGCGATCAATATTTTTTACCAGCGTATAGCGATCTAAAACCCTCTGTCTGGCTTTGATGCCGATAATCTTTGCCATTTCGGGATGGGATACAAATAAGGGTAAAAGCGTGCAGAGTTGAGAAGTCACTTTATGGGAATCGAGAATAATTCCTGCACCGTCTTCGATCACTTCACCATCTGCGCCCACATCCGTAGCAATGCAAGCAACACCGCAGGACATCGCCTCTAGCAACGACAATGATAAACCTTCCACTAATGACGGCAATATAAATACATCCGTACCGCGTAAAATTTCAATTCGTCTCTGTTCATCGGCAATATATCCCATCCAAACAATTGTGGGATCATTTCCGTAAAAGGCTTTTAAACCTGCCAATAAGGGGCCAGTACCAACGATCGCTAGTTTGCAACCTTCAGGCATTCGGCATTTGCGCCAAGCTTTGAGTAGTGCCTCCACGTTTTTCTCGGCGGCTAAGCGTCCTTGATAGAGAAATAACACATCAGCTTTAAGTTCAGCTTTAATATTGGAAGCTCCTGGGGAATAGCGATCGCTATCAACTCCATTGGGAATGATCGCAATGCGGGTATTGGGAACACCTAATTTATTGAGAAGTTCTTTCTGGATATTAGAAAAAATAATGACTTGATTGTAATCGGCTAAGGATGGTGCATAAATTTGATAGGTGAGTTGTTGGGTGCTAGAAGCAAGATTACGCCGTTTTAAATCGAAGGGTTGGTGAAAGGTTGCCACAAGCGGTAAATCTAGCTCGGCACAAATTTCTGGCAGGCGAAAATCTAGCGGCGAAATCGCAAGGGAGGCGTGAATGAGATCAGGTTTTAGCGATCGCAATGAATCAACTAAAATTTTATTCGCTCTTAGAGAGGGAACGGTGTAAATGGTGGATTTGTAGAGAAATGGTAATGCGACATCTTGCGCTTCTTGAAGATGTTCATCTAGTTCCTCATGCTCACTATCTGATTCTGACGCAAAATGCATAAAGCTGACACGATGCCCGCGATCAAGTAGCGCATTTGTAATTTCGCGACTATAGGTCACGTTGCCACAAGCAGGCGATCTTTTACCTAACCATGCAATATGCATGAGCTACACCACATTATTACCAATGGTATAATACCAAATGCCTGATTCAAAAATAGAGACTGT
>DCSN01000009.1:0-3194 GCA_002325645.1 Pseudanabaena sp. UBA1465 | reverse complement strand
ACAGTCTCTATTTTTGAATCAGGTATTCGATTTTTATGGGTCGCCCGGGATTTGAACCCGGAACAAATCGGTTAAAAGCCGAGTACTCTACCGTTGAGTTAGCGACCCTTACTTAGCTGTACTAAGCGCTTACGGCTGTATTTGAACTTTCGTTTTTATCGCGCTTGGCTAGTCTAACATGACTCTAGCAAATTACGCCAGTTAAACTAAAAGGTCTTACTTCAGTAATTTTTATCGAAACTGTTTGACCGATTAGATCAGCTAATGATTTACCTGTAATATTTTCTGTGAAGGCGATCCGATTAGTGCGGGTACGCCCCATCACTTGGTTAGGATTCTTGTGGTTAGTGCCTTCAATCATGATTTCTTCGATGCGTCCTGCATAACGCTGCGATCGCGCTGCTGCATTTTGATTAACTGCATGGTTTAAGCGCTGGAGGCGATCGCTTTTGATCTCTTCAGTCAACTGATTTTCCCAAACCGCCGCAGGTGTCCCTGGACGGGGCGAATAGGCCGCCGTATTCACCAGATCAAAGCCAATGTCGTTAACAAGTTGTACCGTGCGATCGAACTGCTCTTCGGTTTCTCCTGGAAACGCGACGATCGCATCGGCAGTAATCGCCGCATCGGGCATAATTTCGCGAATATCATCAATGATGCGGCGATAACGCTCATGGGTATAGCCCCGCGCCATAGCCTTGAGAATGTCGTTATCACCCGACTGAAAAGGGATATGAAAATGTTCGCAAACCTTGGGCAGTTCAGCACAGGCTTTGATCAGGCGGGGACTGAAATAGCGGGGATGACTGGTGGCGTATCGAATGCGATCGATCCCCTCGACATCATGGACATAATAAAGTAAATCTGTGAAAGTAATTTTGCCGCCAACGCCAGCACCAATGCCACCCGCAGGCAGGTCGCGCCCATAGGCATCAATATTCTGACCGAGCAAAGTAATTTCTTTGTAACCTTGCGCCGCCAGTTTTTCAATTTCTTGACGGATTATCTCAGGAGTCCGAGACTGTTCACGCCCACGCACTGAGGGAACGATGCAATAGGTACAGTTTTCATTGCAGCCATAGATCACATTTACCCAAGCCGATACTGAGCTATTGCGGCGGGGTGTGGTGATATCTTCTTCGATATAGGCTTCATCGGTGGCGGCAACTTGATTGCCATTAAAAACCTGTCCTAGTAGATCGCCAAGACGATTGACGTGCTGCGGACCCATGACCAGATCAAGTTCAGGAACTCTTCTTAGTAATGCTTCACCTTCCTGTTGGGCCACACAACCAGCCACGACTAAGGTTAAGTTGGGATTATCGCGCTTACGTTTTGCTTGTCTACCTAAGTACGAATAAACTTTTTGTTCAGCATTGTCACGAATACTGCAAGTGTTATACAAAATCAGGTCGGCTTGTTCACTTTCTTCTGTTGACTGATAGCCCATATCTTCTAAAACGCCTGCCATGCGTTCGGAGTCGGCTTTGTTCATTTGGCATCCGAAGGTGACGATGTGATATTTCTGAGCAGTCATGAAGGTGTTTAACCAAGCCAAAAAGATTTCTTTCCTATTCTAATATATTTCAGCATTGATTGTTTATACAAACTGGAATGGCGATCGCTGTTAGCATGAATCCCAAATAGTTTAAAAAAAATTTGCTTTGCAAATTTTTTTTAAACTATTTGATATCCCTTTTGCAAGCAAAAGGCTGTAATTTTTGGAAAGGAGTAAGCATTCGATGTCCGCAGTTAATCAGCAAGAAGTTTTGGCAAGCTTCAAGGTTTTGGTAAGCATGGCAAAAGCCGACGGTAAGCTTCTCGAAGAAGAGTTTGCCAGCCTCGCCGATACGTTTGAAGAGATCCATCTCCCTGAAGGCATTACCGTCGATCGCCTCTTAAATGAAGAAGATGAACCAATCGACATATTACTTTCACAAATTACCAGTGACGTTGCACAGGAGTTGGTGTATCAGTCGGCTTATGCGATGGCAAATATTGATGGCGAATGCAGTTCTGAGGAAAAAGCACTTTTGGATAAAATTGGTGCAACCTTTACTAGTTCTAAACTTTGGGGTAAACAGGAATGGCTAGAATCCTTAGAACGTCGTTCTAGCAAATCCTCTATTTCCGCGCAGATTCGGCAAATTGATGATCCTGAAAAACGGGCGATCGAGGTTGAGAATGCAATTACTGATGCTTGCTTCTTAAATGCGGTTTTAGGTGCTTTCCCTCTACCCGGAATTGCGATCGCCTTTGATATGCTGATCTACTGGAACCAACTCGATCTCGCCCAGGCGATCGGGCAAAGTTGGGGTTATGATCGCAACCGTGACGATTTTCGCAAAGCGATTTTTGGCAGCTTGGGGATCACAGGAACCCGCATTGCTGTTAGCAATTTAGCCAAACTAGTGCCTGTATTTGGGATGGTGGTCGGGGCGACTACTGCCTATGCGAGTACATGGGCGATCGGTAAAGTGGCGATCGAATATTTCGCGTCAGGGGCAAAAATGGATGCCTTTAGTCTTCGTCAAGCCTTTAAAAAAGCAAAGAAAGAGGGCGAAGAGATTTATCAGACTAAGGCTGATGAAATTGCGGCGAAGAAAAAAGCGATCGAGCCTCAGGTGCAATTGCTCAATGAGGAATTGAAAGCTGGAACTATTACGCCTGACGAATATCAAGAGAAATTAAAAAATCTTCTTTAAAAGAAAAAAGGGGCGCTATGCGCCCCTTTTTTCTTTTTAGAAACCGCCAACCCTAATCCCTGCACCTAAAACTGCGAATAAAACTGCTAGGGTTGTCACTCCCACAATGTGATAAGCCAAGGAGTTTAAAGTTTCTTTAGTGAGATTCGGAATGATGAAAAATCGCGCATGAATTGCTAAGGCGATCGTTCCTAACAAGAGTAGTAGCTTGATGCCGATGTAAGTAGATAGATAGGAATCAAAGGCTAAAAAGTTCTGGAAATTAGGAAAATAAGTCCATGTGAGCCATAGTCCTGTGATCACCTGTACCAACAAAGCCGCTAGTCCGAATCCTTCAAAATGTTCTTCAAATTGATGAATGCGATCAGGATCGCGGTGTTTGAGGGCTTGAGGTAACACAGTTGCTGCTAATACTAGATGCCCACCTGTCCAGACAGTGGCTCCTAAGATATGCAAAACAATTAAGATTGTGAACTACCAGACGCTGAT
>DCSN01000048.1:834-5739 GCA_002325645.1 Pseudanabaena sp. UBA1465 | reverse complement strand
TATAGTACTGTTGAGCCTTTAGTATTGTCTGAAAAGCCTTCTATACTTCTCGTTAGCCATGCAGGAAAGTTGTTTCTGGAAGTTACTGGTATTGAAGCAACGTTAGAAAGATCAAATCAATTGGGGAGAAAGATTTTTGATGTAGTTGCGTGGTTAGCTGATGACAATGAAACCAATGAACAGGGTTTTAGGAATCTTGCAGCTAAAGCTTTACTTGGCTTTTGGAGTGATGATAAAAATTTCGTTGATGCTATTAGGAATTCAGTGAAATTTGAAGGTAAAGATGCGTTTCTAGTAGATGTATCCTTCTTGGCTAACTTGGAAACAATGGAGCTTTTACCAAATAGTAACCTTTCTCAAGCTCAGAATTTAGATAATGTGTGGATTCAATCATCTAAAATAAATTCAGAGATACAAGTAGGCAGTTTAATTAATCAGATTTTATTACAGCCTTTACCCAAAGATGTTTCACCATTTGTTTTTGTAATTAAAAAAGAGAAAGAAAGTATTCAATTTTCCAGAGTAAATCTTGCCAAGAAGGTTGATCTCAAGGATACAAGTCAACCAAAGATAGTCGAAAGCTCTGAGTCTTTGATTACTGAATTAAGTGATGATTTAAACAAGATAGAAGAGCCAGCAAAAAAAAAGCCCCAGCAGATATCCAAGCTGTCAATATTCCTAATTGGGATATTAGTAGGACTAATTTTGGGACTAACAGTAGCGGTAATATTCATGGAGGCAAAAATCCCTTATGCGAACCATCTACAGCAAACATCGATCATGAATTCCCTAAAACCAAAAAATCATTAGAGCAAACTCAAAAGAGTGAATCTTTAACCAGCTTGGTGTTCAATAGAGACATAGCATTTCGACCTATTTCCAAAGAAGGACTGGATGAGATTCTTAAATTAGCTAAATTTCTAGAACGATTAGAGTTTAATGACTGGAAAAAGAGTACAAGCTTATTAAATGACGTAGAAAAAATTATCAAGCGCTATAAAAGCTTACTTATTATTTGCAAAATCGGAAAAGACAGTCAAAGTTTTCAAAAATACAAGAATGAAAAATCATGGCGTGAATTGCCTAAGTATTTAGCAAAAGTATATGATCAGCTAGATAAATTGCGTTCTTTTGAGCATAGAGAAAAAGAATTACGCATAATAGCTATTTTTCTTCAGGAAAAGTTACCTCCTGGTGACTTCCTAAAGCTAGAAGAAATATTTAATGGCTATCATTATGAGCTTGAGAGAGTTCGTGGACGATCAGTCTAGTAATGGAAACATGAGCCTTGTCAATTAAAGCGATCAGCTTTTATCAGCTTTTAGGGACAGCGTAGATTGAAATTTTACCTGAAACCGAACAATCACCAGAAAGGCTAGTGATTATTTCCATTTGTCGAGATTTGGGAAGACCACTAATCCGCACGATCGCCTTATCAGCGCTTACGCCGATCCCAGCACCACTAGCAGAAATCATCCGAGCCTATGCTGAGAGTGACCTAGCCTCTCCAATTGAACCCGATGAATCAATTGAGGAAGAACAGAAAATACCAGTAAAACTTGAATTTGGAAACTTCCCAAAGAAAACCACACCAGCAACTTCTAAATTACATCAATTGCGAGAATGGGCAACAGAACAGCTTGAAAATTTGCAAAACCCTAATTCTACAGATGTTGAAGGAAACAAATAATGCTTGTGTTGTAATGATCGGCAACAGAGAATCACCCAGCCCAGCACGAATCAGACTAACCTCCCGATCCCAGCGATTCCTGAGAGTTGCTTTGAGATGCTTGGGAGACTCCGAGCGATCGATTTTACAGAAATTGAAACCACGCTCAGCACACCAAACTATGCGAGGGACATTATCCCTCACCCTTGATAAAGCCTGACTAGCATCCGCATCTGTAACCGTGCCATAGAACAAACCATAGACTTTGTTAAATCGCTTCACCTCAATCGATATACCCGTACTCATGGAAGGAGTGGCAATCACCACATCGTAATTGAAAACGCGCTTATTGATATTGGTTACAAAGTCAGTTTCATGCCGCCCACCACTGGTATCGGAATTGAACAGCAAGATTTTAGCTTTGGGGCGAATTGACTTGATGCTTTCAACTAACTTAGCGATCGCCTTACTACTGGATTTACTATCAGTAGTCACAAAGATGCGATTACCCTTTGCCACATCCGACAATAGTTCTTGAATAATTGGCGCATCGTTACTAGCCACCATAAACTTAGCAGGATAGCCTTCAGGCTGGAAATCGTTTTTAATCAAAAACACATCAGCACCGTCACCACGCAAGGCTTGCAGGTAATTCAAACTGACATCAGAGAGATCGGCATCCGCCACGATTACCCGTTTAGCTAGTTTCACCAGAATATGCAAACGGGCAAGGAGAGCAGGACGTTTACCGTCCTTGTTACAAGTCGAGCCTGAAATCAAATGTCGCAGCACTTGTTCCACCTCATCGATGACGAGATCGCAACCAACAAATTGACGGGGATCGAAGGCTAGCAAGCTATCAACACAGGCTCCCACCCGCAAGGCATAAGCCGAATCACTAATAAATTGTCCATTGGCAAGATCGAGATCGCCTTTGAAATCAGCATTCATGACCTTACATAAATTGCGAACCAAACTGACCCGATGCCCCAGCAAAGCCAGCTTATCTGTCCCCGCCACGATCGCTGAGATTGCCTTAGTTTTACCAGTGCCTTTAGCCGACTGAATCGCCACAATACCAGTTTGGGGAATGTAATCAGGAATTTGATACTGGTCTAACTGAAACACAACATTCATGTGCAAATTCTTAGAAGGCTTAAAAGTAAGTTGTTGAGTTTGTTGATGATGCCAAGCATAGGTATTCAGAGAGACAGCTTCTAAGTAAACTCGCTCGAAAGCATCCACACCCCGATCGACAATAAAATCGTCAACCCCAGTTTTGTCAGTACTTTCAAGCAAGGGAAGCTGGATTACTTTGACCTGACATTGTGCTTCCGCAAAAAGTTTTCCAGTTCTGACCGTGGCAAGAAAAATATTATGTTTTGTTTTCTCCTTAGTTTCAGCATCAAAGCAAAACAGCACTTGTCGCTCTGGTACTGCAAATTTAGCTAGATAAGGCTGAAGTGACAGCACCCCATGCTCATCAGTGACCCGCCCCATCGTAATACCACTCAAAGCGATCGCTACATAACCCTGAGAAAGCAAGCAGCAAGCTTTTTTCATGCCTTCACAAATAAAGATCGGAATTTCAGGATGCTGGCTTACCCAATCCCAAAAGTTGATCGCAGTAGGCAAATTAGAGCAATCTAAGTCAATGGCATAGCGATCAACCACCTTTTGCCAAATTGCGTGAGTGACCAAAGCAAACCCACCAACTTGCTCGCGGTTAGCAGGGTTCTCATACTTTCGGGGCTTACCTTTCTGGGAATCAATGATAGGATGACTAAGCTTGACTTGAAATACTTCAGGTTTCTCTAAGAGCGGATTCCAAGTATTAATGAGCGCGGCAAACAGTTCAGGGCGTTGCTGACGACCAGATTGCCAAGCCGTCCGCCACTTAGAAGCATTCCAGTTTAGAGCCTCATGAATGGGATAACTGATATCATCGCCATTAGAAATCACTTCATCAGTCAAGATTTCAACCGTAGAAGCGAAAAGTTCGGGATTTATAGCACTGCCATCAACCCATTCACGTTGTACTAAATCGGAGAATGTAAGTAGACTTTTAGGTAGTAATTGCATTTTTAAGTTTAAGCGAATAAATAGGGCTTCGGTAAAAAAAATATAATTATTGTTTCGCCAAATAAGCCATTGGATCGGCAGCAAGGCTACCTTGTGGGCGGATTTCAAAGTGGAGGTGAGGACCTGTACTATTCCCTGTACTACCCACAGCAGCCACTACTTGAGACTGAGTGACAGTATCTCCTTGTTTGACAAACAGAACATTGAGATGAGCATAACGAGTAATCGAACCATCACGATGCCGAATATCGAGCATATTGCCATAGCCACTATCATCCCACCCCGCAAATTCAACGATACCAGTAGCCGCAGCCCAGACAGGAGTACCGACAGGTGCAGCAATATCAATACCTTGATGGATTTTCCCCCACCGCCAACCATAACCTGAAGAGATCGTACCTTGAGTAGGCCAGATGAATGCAGAATTAGTATTTTTGTCAATTAAGTCATTTTTTGCGGGAAGAATGGGTAAGTTGACTTGTAGGTACTGGTTTTGATTCTCAGAGTTGGAAATTGTTGAAGCAATTAACTGTTCTTGGTTAATCACCAGACGATCAAGGGTTTCCAAATCCTTAGTCAGTCTAAACATTGCTACGGTTGTCATCCGCGCCTCTGACTCAGGCAACATGGCTAACTCAGTAGGAATCTGGACTCCTTGAAAGTGAAATCGCGATATCCAACTTTTGTCAGTCAGGGGCTGTTCCGTAAATTGACTAGAATACAAACTGGTCAGAGGCGGAACCTCATTGGTTAATTGCAATAGCCGTTGTCTGAGCATATCTCGTTTAAGCACAAGCTCCTGTTTGGTTTTTCCCTCCCGTCGCTGGATCAGGCTACGAACATCACCAGGTATGACTAAAGGCTGCTCAATACGCAAGTAATCAGTAGCCAATATTCCTGAAGCATGGGAAATGGCTTGCTGCGGGACTTGATAGAGGTTGGCAATCTGACTGAGTGTATCATCAGGTTGGACTTTATAAACAATCCCCTCAATAGGAGGAATGACGAGTTGTGTACCAATCGGTAAATCAGTAACCGCACTAATGCCATTAGAAGTAGCGATCGCCGCCGCATCAACATGATAAAGCTGAGTCAGTTTATAGAGAGTATCGCCAGCCTGCACTTGATGTACCTTTGCCCCAATATTTTGAGAT
>DCSN01000048.1:0-742 GCA_002325645.1 Pseudanabaena sp. UBA1465 | reverse complement strand
TAACTGCCACTTGATATGAAATTATAATAGTGTTGATAGACCAGTAAAAAACTGGATCTCCTCTTTTTTGAAAAACCCAACTCACACAGCATATTGGCAAGAGGTAATTTTGGGAATACTTTGAGCCAACTCTACAGATTGTTCAGTATTGTGATTACCGTAAACCAGATTAAAAATTCAAGTCAAAATATTTAAGGATGAACGAATGAGCAAGCAAAAATTAGACAGTAAGCGTAAGCATAGCCCAGAGATAACTTCACAAGCATCTGAATATATCAGGCTATATACCGAAGAAAATTATCCACTTAGAGAAATAGCCAACCAATTTAAGGTCGGAGTTTCGACGGTATATAACGGTATGGTTTCAGCAGGATTTACAGAATTTAGGGCGCGTAGTTCTCGCACCAGCCATACGAGAATGTCGATGGAGCAGCAGGCGATCGCCTTATACCAATCAGGACTAACGAGATCAGCGATCGTCCAAAAATTAAATGTCGCCGCCAGAACCCTCAACAAAATCCTTGAAAAGCATAATATTCCCATTCGTCGGGGCATCGATCCCGTTACCTCAGCCAATCGCGCCGCACAATACAACAAAGCCTACAACGATTACAACTTAACCCTAAGAGAAACCGCCGAGCTATTTGGCATCTCCCACCCGATCGTATTGCAGGAACTAAAGCGTAATGGCTACCCGATCCGCCAAAGCGTAGACTCCAAAAACCGTTTGAAATTAAGACTA
>DCSN01000079.1 GCA_002325645.1 Pseudanabaena sp. UBA1465 | reverse complement strand
GCATGATAACCACGCAAATCACCCTTTAACTTAAGACAACTCAAAATCCCACCATTATCAGGACATGACTGCAAAATCGGCTTGAACAAACCCTCAAAATCAGTCCTCAAAACCATCGGCAAAATTGGCAAATCTTCTGATATCACAAGCGGATGCACCTGCAAAAAATACTTAGCGCGTATAGCCACGCAGCTTAATCTCCCTATTCACCTGTTCCAAATCAAACTCTTCATCTAGAGTTCCCATCGTCACCCACTCATCTTCCTTAATAGGTTTAGCAATGCGCTCAATTGCCTTAGACTCAGCAGAACTCAAAACCAATCGATTTTCCCGTTGTAATTTCTCCGCGATCGCCTCACGCAACCAATTCATCCGCCCCTGCAAGGGCAAACTGCTAAAAACATCAGACGTTAAAGAAACAGTGACGCGCTTAGTTATGCCTTTTGCTTTCACTTAAGTACTTCTTCAACTCAATACACTCAAATATTCTATCCTAAGATTATAGGCGATCGCATTTTGGGTGAGGTGAGGGGTTGGGCGATCGTGTTGTGCTTTTGGGTGGTTGGGCGATCGTGTTTTTGAGGGTGGTTGAGCGATCACTTGACATAGTATTAATATTGATACTAGTATTTACTATAAACCTCACCTTATGGCACAAGTAGAAAAAATAGTTGCTCAGCTAAAAAGGAATTCTCAAAATGTAAACTTCACTGATTTAGTAAAAGTTTGCAATCATTATTTTGGAGAACCTCGACAGCAAGGGACGAGTCATTGTGTCTACAAAACACCTTGGCAAGGCGACCCTCGCGTTAATATTCAAGAAAAGAATGGCAAAGCAAAAGTCTATCAAGTCAAACAAGTCTTAGCAGCGATCGAAAAAATTGAGGGAATGAAAGATGATTAACCATGAACACTACAGCTATAGAATCACTTGGTCTGTTGAAGATCAAGAATTCGCAGGATTATGTGCAGAGTTTCCTAGTTTGTCCTATCTCCATGAAAATCGCTCCGATGCCCTAGAAGGTATTACAAATCTAGTCAAAGATGTAGTCAAAGACATGGAAGCAAATGGAGAAAAAATTCCAGAGCCAATAGCAGAGAAAGTCTATAGCGGTAAACTTCAAGTTCGTATCCCTCCATCTCTCCACCGTAGATTAGCAATGGAAGCCGCAGAAGAAAACGTTAGCTTAAATCGTTATATGAGTCAAAAACTCGCAGGTTGATATTTGTTACTTTTTTGTGAGTGATTGGGCGATCGCGTTTTTGGGTGAGTGATTGGGCGATCGCTATTCAATAAACCTCATCATGACTTCCAATATCAACTAAAAAAATCACCATCTCCAACAACTCTTCATCATCAGAGAAACGAAAAATAATTCTACAATCATAAGCCACAGAACAAGACCATAATCCAGCTAAATTTCCTCCCAACTTATGAGCCTTTAATGAAGGTGTAAACGGATCATCTCCCAACAGTCTTAATGCTTTTACAATTGGCTCACTTAATTGAGGATTTTTCTTTGTGATTTTTTTGAAAGATCGTTTAAATCCATTACTCCAAACAACTTGCATCATCATCCCCCAGTAAATCAGCAATCAAATCATCCACACTTCCTTTTTTTGCTGTTCCATTACTAAATGATTTCATCACCTCCTCAGAATTAGCTAAAATCTCCTGCCGCCGACTCTCAATTCGTCGCTTACGGATTAGCTCAAACAAATAATCCTGATCTTCTATTGATAAACCTTCAATAGAATCAATGATTTGCTGAAAGACCATCATAAGACTTCCTTAACTATTACAAAATTTCTTAACAACTATCTTCTTTATATTTCTAATTCTAACTCATTAACATTAAACGATTTTAGGCGATCTCGTTTTATCTGACTCTAATAAATTTCCCTGCGATGCCCTACCCTAGCAATGAAGATCAACTGATTTTCTATATCAAATTCATAAATGACTCGATAATCTCCTACTCTCAACTTACAAAATCCAGACCATTGACTAGTCAATGGTAGTGGAGAAATCTTTTCAAAATTAATGCTTAACCATTGGATTTTCTTGAAAATCCGTACTCGCGTATCCTGAGAAATTTCATCCAAATCATCTATAGACTCTGGTTCAAAACTTACTGAATAAGCCATTTATCGCTCTATTCCATATCTTTTGTATACTTCTGATGCTGGAATAGTAGATCTTCCATCTGCCCGATTTTTTCGTATGCTTAGCAAACTCTGCATGAATGATTCTTTGATCTCTTTTCCCTGATCAGGATCGCCAAAGTATTCATCCAAACGTTCATCCACAGTATTACGGATTAAAGTTTGTAGTTGCTCTACAGTCAAGTCTTTTACTTGCATAGTTTCTACCAACGATGAAATATATAAGTAATTATAGCAATTTTTAGATCACGGATAGGCGATCGCGTTTTTGGTGAGAGATTGAGCAATCGCCTTTAAGGGAAAAACTTGTAAATATCCTTACGGTGCAAAAATCGAACAAAGATTACTTCATCTTCCAAAATTTCTATCCCTACCCTGTAATCACCTAAACGAATGCGATAAAAACTATCATATCCCTGTATCTTTTTTAGATTATTGATTTCTCCCACAGATTCAGCTTGCTTACAGGTCAAAATCACCTGCTTCAACCTTGACAAAAGATTACGATCCTTGACTAACTTCAAGTCCTTTTCAAACCTAGACTCAAACCTACAGCAATTTGTTTTCAAGCCCGCCACAAATTAAAATATAAAACCCGTTGCGGGGCTTCGCCCTGCGACCCTTCTTGTGGCGGGTTTGATCGAGTTTTGCTGTAACATTCATGCAGCATCACCATCTAGAAGTGCAAAGATATTCTCTTCAGGAACAAATTCATTTTTTCTACCCTCAGCGATCGCATTCCCCAAACCGACCTCTTCTAAAGCATCTTGGAATATTTCTGCAAAAAGCTCCTTTCTAGTCTTAATCAAGTCAATTAAGATTTCAGTGAGCATTTCTCTCGTCTTCTCATCGTTAAGGAGTATTTGCATATTCAAACTCTCATTCATAATCCAAGTTTATATAATTCTAACTCAATAACATTAAACGGCTTTAGGCGATCGCGTTTTTGAGCGGATGATTGGGCGATTGTGTTTTTGTGATTGGTTGGGCGATCGCCTTACTTTACCCCAGCAATAACCTGACCAATATCTTGAGGCGTAGCACCAGTCACCAACATCGCCCTAATCAATAGCTCAATAGAAACAGAAGCATCACCATTTTCAGCTTTAGCAATCCGAGGCTGACTAGAACTCATTTTAGAAGCAAGTTCACTTTGAGTCATAATCTTTTGCCGACGCTCCTTTAGATTTTGACTAAGCGCCAGTTTAATCTCAACTAAAACAGACTCTTCAGCAGTTAAAGCCAAAAAATCTGAAACCGATCCAACCTTCCAACCTTTAGCTTCTAAACGCTCTCTTTTAGCTTGATCCATCATATTCTCCTAATCAGTATCATATTTACTAAGTCGCTTTCTACAAATATCAATCACATTTTTAGGTGTCGTTCTCGTTGATTTATTAAAAACCTCTACAATCAAAATTGCATCATCATCAATTCGATAAATGATTCTCCAGTTTTTCTCTGCATCCCGAATTCGTAACTCATGACAGCGCTCTCCTATACTTGGCATCGGGCGAGAATGGGGCAATCCAATAGATAAACCTTACTGCAATTGCCTGAGCAGAACACCTGTTTCCACTCGTATTTCTTGACTGAAAGGTGGAGTTTTAACCTCACCATGCAGCCAAACTAAAGGTTTACTTTGATTTCCCATATCGCTCTATACCATATTTGATATATTAGCATAGATTAATTTGATCGCGTTTT
>DCSN01000118.1:3836-21275 GCA_002325645.1 Pseudanabaena sp. UBA1465 | reverse complement strand
ACTATCTTGAAAACCGCGATAGGTAATCAAACCCTTGCGACCTTGAGGCAAATCGACACCCTCAAACAACTCTTGAGCCACCTTCATCGTCTCTTCAGGCGATAGCCCCAATCTCACAGAGGCAGCTTGCTGAAGCGAACTGGTAATGAAAGGCGGCAATGGGGATTTTTGAGCAGTGACACCCGTAGCTTCGCGAACAACGTGGTGATGAGTACGGGCAACTTGAATAATTCTGGTAGCTTCTGCTTCCGACAATACTCGTTTTGACTCAACCGTAGATTCTGCATTCACTTCCGCCGCATCATCGGTGACATCCTGATCGTCAAGCACTGGCTCAATTTCACTACTACCCGCATAAAAAGCCGTGAAGCCTTCAGCATATTCCGTCCATACCGACCAGTAAGTAATTGGAACAAAAGCAGTTATCTCCCGTTCACGCTGACAGACGATATGCAAAGCCACCGACTGCACCCGACCCGCCGAGCTACCGCCACTAGTACGACGCACAAGTGGCGAAACCTTAAACCCAATCAATCGATCCAAGCATTGTCTAGCGCGTTGCGCTGAAATCAGGTTCAAATCTAACTGATGAGCATTAGCGATCGCAGCCTTAACCGCCGTGGGCGTAATCTGGTTATAGACAGCACGTTTAGGATTACGCAGATGCAGTTGCTGTTGTAAATGCCATGCAATCCCCTCACCCTCGAGATCGCCATCGGTAGCCAGCACCACTTCTGAAGCATTCTTCACCGCAGCGCGGAGTTTAGTGACTACCTGTTGTCCTTTGCCTTCCGTCAATTGGTAGCGACATTCAATTTTGTTGGTATCTTTGTGCATGGTAAAGCCCAAGCTATCTTCACCATCTTTGGCTAGTTCCGTAAAGTGACCAAAGGAGGCTTCTACTTGCCATTCACTACCGAGGATGGCTTGAATGGTTTTGCACTTGGATGGAGATTCAACGAGTAATAGCTTTTTCATATTTTTATACCTGTGTAAACTTTATCGCTAAATGGAACTATTTCTGATTTTCAAGAGGTTTGGTTTGCTGTGCATTCAACATGGCTACAGCCCTACTGATATTGGCTGCATCTCTGTCAGTGACATTAGATTCAATGATTTTGCCTTGCGACTCCACTAGAATCGGATTAACAGGACGATCTTTTGCCTTTAAAGTCATCGTATCCGAGTCCTTTTCAAGACTGAACTTGTAATTCCCCTTACCATCAGGACGCTCAAAGATAAGATTATTGCCATTTTCTTTACCCTGAACTTGCAACAGTTCTCGACAATCACGCGCCAGCTTGAGGTCACGTTCATCATTAGTTGCTTTATCAGTGGAAGTTTGCGAAGTTTCTTGCTCAGCACCATCGCGTTTATTTTCAGTTTTGTCTTTACCCAGTTTCGCCAAGCCATCAAACATCGATAGAGCGATCGCTTGAATCTGGGCAGCATAATTAATCTGATTCTGCTCTTGAATAGCAACACTCACCAATTGAGCTTCATTACTATCGGAATCGGGATTACTGCTTGGTGCATAAGCCAGATCCCATTCTTCATCGAATACATCGTCTTTATCTTCCATCGTAAAATCCGTCAAAGTAATTGGATAATTCTCTCGTTCAGCGATCGCTAAAATGTTGACTATGTGAATGACAAGCTGATTAAAAGCCGTCACAAACTGGGCGATATTAACATCAGGATTAGCGGTAATCATCGTATTTTCCTAGCGCTCTAGCTGGGGCTGAATAGGTTCTATTTTCAAGCGTGGCAATTTATCGGCAACCGAGGCAGGTTGACTCATGCGTTGAAAGATCTGCTTGAAACTAGCCAAATCCTCTGGAGTCATTGACTGAGCAGTGATTTGCCCTTTGTCAGTCCGCAGAATGTTTTCCCCCCTATCGTTAGCGATCGCGATATCGCCAACTTCATTCCGTTGCAAGGTATAGTTCTCACCCTTAAAAGTCTCTCTTCCCGTCTGCCTGAGAAAATTATCGACAATGACAACCGCTCTAGAGCCAGCAGGAGCCAAATCTCCCATCTTGGCGATCGCGGCAGGATAACCTTGATTTGGGTTAGAGATTAACGCTACAAGAAAATTTTGAGACTATTTAGTTTGTTTGTTGCATCTTACTGTTAGAATTCCTAGTAAATTAGGCATAAAGTATTATGAGTAAAGCGCTAGGCATCGATTTAGGGACAACTAACTCGGTTGGGGCATTTAGCGAGGTTGGGGTGGAAATTATTACGGGGACTGACAATACCGCTCCTGAGCGTAAGCTGACTAGATCAATTGTTAGCTACATCGACAATCAAATTAAGGTGGGGGAACCTGCGTATAACAATCTGGGACATAGCCCAGAAAATACGATTAATTCGATCAAGCGACTCATCGGGCGTGGGTTTGCTGATCCGAAGGTGTAAGAGCATAAATCAAAATGTGCTTATAAGGTGACAGCGCCCAGCGATGGGACTGAAAATAGCATTGGTGTTTGGATGGGTGGCAAAGAATATTCACCTGAAGATATTTCGGCAGAAATTCTTAAAAAAGTTGTCAGCAATGCTGTTGCTTATCGCCGCGATCGCCTTGGCAAACAAAATGAGGTGATTAATCAGGCGGTGATTACGATTCCTGCTTATTTTAATGACAAACAGAAAAATGCCACGCGATCGGCTGCTTACAAAGCAGGATTGACACCTTTAGAGTTGCTATCAGAACCAACGGCGGCGGCGATTTCCTATGGATTTAAGCCAGATAGTGATGATGTCAAAACAATTTTGGTTTATGACTTCGGTGGTGGGACATTTGACGCTTCTTTGATTGTGGCGGCGGGTACTCAGTTTATTGAACAAGGCAAGGCGGGAGATCTTTGGCTTGGTGGTGATGATGTGGATCTCAAGTTGACTCAATTTGTAAAAGAACAAGTTGCCAAACAAGAAGGAATCAGAGATATCGATCGCTTGATTGACAAAATGCCTCACTATGAGAAATTACGGTTCATTGCCGATCTTAAATTGGCTTGTGAAAAAGCGAAGGTGGAGTTGAGTAAATCCACATCTACGATGATTGCGCCTGCTACACCTCTCAAAGATGATTTAGGGATTGGGATTCCTGTAGAAGTCGAGATTTCGCGATCGCAGTTTGAGCAGATGATTCAGCCATTGGTGGCGCGAACAATTCAGATTTGTCATGAGGCTTTGCAGTTATCGGAATACACTCCTGATTTAGTGGATGTGGTGCTTTTGGTGGGCGGTTCATCCCAAATTCCCTATGTGCAATCACAGGTGAAAACTGCATTTGGCGATGAGAAAGTCGTGATTCATCCACGCCCGATGTACGCGATCGCTGAAGGTGCAGCGATCGTTGCGGCGGGACGCATTGATAAAGTGGGTACTGTGTCGCGAGACTATTGTATCAAGTTGGTTGATGATCCGCGCTATCTCATTATTCGGCGTGGCGATGTTTTGCCTGTGCAAACTTCACATACTTTCAAGTTAGTTGATGATGGACAAAGGTTGATTCATTTTCAATTCTTTAGCCCTGATGAAGTGACCAAAGATATTGATGGCAAGGGCAACGATGAAAAGATTGGAGAGGCTTGGCTGTCATTGGATCAGGACTACCCAAAAGGAACAGAGATTCAGACTTTTTTAGAGTTGGATGAAAAAGATAGTCCGCTCAAAGTTTATGCTCATTTAAAAAATGATCCCAGTGTGAGTGTATCTTGCCAGTTTTCACGAGGTTACGGTGATGAAAAGGTGCTTAAAGAAACAGAGCAGGTGATTCAAGAACTGAACGAACTTGGTTTAACTAAGCTAGGAGTTGCCGCCGCAACCGAAAAAATCTCTGCCGTTGTCAAATCTGCTAATCGCATTGTTGACAAAAACACAGGCGAAATTCGTTCTGATATGAGTCAGTCGGCGAAGAAAGAACTTGAATCTCTCAAGGTGATGATGTCGAAGGAGAGGCTTGAGGCTGAAGCATATATTGATGAGTTCGAGAGGATTATCAATATATGTGATGACCTCATCCCTTCGGCTCAGAAGCAAAGAATGCAAAGACTGTCACGCGAATTGCAAGAAGCGATTGATAAAAATAATATTTCTGGAATGCAGGTGGTTACTGAACGTGCTGCACAGGAAATTCAGAATTTGCCCGATCGCGTCAGCCTAATTATGCTTTGTGTGGTGGGAATCCGTAAGGCAAGCCAAATCAATCCATCAGAGGGTCAAGTTATGGCAAGTAAGTTAGATCGGATGCTTTCTGCGATGAAAAACAATCAAGATATGCAAGTCGGCAGAATGGCAGAGGAGCTATTCCCTATGGTGGAGCGCTATGTTGATAAGCGAATGCCGACATCAGCAATTAGTACAGGTTTGTCTCGCTAGTTTTACCCAATTCTATTTTTGCAAGAGTTCCCATGACTGAATCAATTCGGCTTAACTGCCCTGTCTGTGGTTATCAAGATATACAGAAAAATATCTGTCCCAATTGTGATACGGATGTGTCTTTGTTGCGATCGCTTTTAGAGTTACCAATTTTAGAGGCTACAAATGCTACAGCTATTGAGAATATTCAAACTGTACCCAAGAAATCAAAACTTCCCAAAGTTTGGCTATTAGTTTTGTTGGGTATAGCAATTGGTTTTGCGATCGGTGGCTGGACTGGGTACTCCCTATTCCAATCAACTCTAATATCTCAAATTCCTGAGAAAGTTGCCCAGCCAACTCCACCCGCAATCATTCCTAGTCCAGTCGTCACATCTTCGCCAAAAACATCATTGACTCAAACCTATACTGTGCAGACAGGTGATGCGTTAGAGGCTCTAGCAATTCGTTTTTGTGGAAATGATTTAGCATGGCGCGATTGGGTAAATGCGAATCCTTCTTTAGTTGGAAGGAAAGACGAGCTAGAAGTGGGCGAAAAACTAAGAATCCCAGAAAATTGCAAAGGGAAGTAATCACCGATGGTAATGGGACTAATCAATTCATTGACACAGCTTTGCTGTGGTGTTGGTGTCATCGATATTCGCGATCGCGCCAAGCAAACAAAAGATTTCCTCATCAAATCAGAGGAACGGGCTAAAACAAGGAGACTCAAAGAAGCGATTCAGCTTGCTAAGAGTGGAACGCGCCTATGGGGTCAAAATCCTAACTTTTGGGAGAAATTATTTCGGAAGTGGTTTCTTAGCGATCTCCTGATCAAGCTAGAAGAATCTTCAAAAAAATGGAGTGGGCAGATGCAAAATGCTCAACGCCTAATCCAACAGGGGAATAATTTACTTGCCTTAGTTTCTGATGATCCTAAAGAATATGACAACTTAGAAAAAGGACTTCAGTGTTTACAGAGAGCTAAAAATTTACTATTCGATCCCAAAGTCAATGAGCAGGTAAAATCCTATAGTTCTGAGCTACAACAGCGTAAACATTGGTTAGAACTTTTTGAAGATGCACAAGCAAATGCTTTAGCTAAATATTTCCTAAGAGCATTGCCAATTTATGAAGAAGCACAAAAATTTTACAATACAGATGAACTAAATGAACTGATTGCAGTTTGCAAGTCAAGCGCAATTGCTGAAAAGCAATATTGCCGAGAACTAAAAAATGCTAAATCTTTCTGTCAGCAAGCTGATTTTTCAAAAGCTTTTAAAGCTGCGAGAATGGCGATCGCCTCTTTCCCCCGTGAAGATGGACAAAAGTTTTTACGCAGTCTTGAGCGCATTCTCGAATCTAAGACAATTTTCCAGAAAGGGTTGCAGTATGAACAATCTAGGGAACTAGATCTAGCTTTAGATTGCTATACCAGAGCTTATAAGCTAATGCCAGACCTATTAGAATGTCGCTTTCGCCAAGTCATTGTTGTTTGTAAACAGGAAAATTGGGAACAAGCATTGACTTTTCTTGATGGTTTAAATGGCGATCGCGCTAAATACCTACGTGGTTTCATATTTGCCAAGCAACAAAATTATGATGACAATGCAAGAGAATGGCAAGGACTTAGAGTTTCTGGTCTAGACTCTCAACGCTCAAAATTGCAGATCATCAAGCAAAAAGACTATCTTTTGGACTTGCAAGCGATCGAGAAATTTGTCGATCAAGGTGATCTTGAGAAAGCAGCTAATATAAGTTACAAAGCCCTAGAGCGTCATCCTCAAGCCGAAATCATTAGCAAAAATTTAGAAAATCATATTCTCCCGCGACTAGATTCGGAAGCATGGAAACAGACTGACATCAACTGGAATATTTTACGAGGAAAAACTGGCTCTACTTGGTTAGAACGTCCCAACTTACAAAGTTTGCATAATTGGGCTGTCGCTGCTTATTATTGCGCGATGAATACAGAGTATCCAACACTCGACTTGATTATGGAATTTAATGCCAGTTGGGGAACAGCGATCGCTAATCTACCTGATGATCCTTCTTTAGATAATTTGCCTTGGTTGGGAAATACTAAACCAGACCGCATTCAACTCAAGAAAAAACTTGAAGAACTTTGGGATCGTGTATTAGATCGAGTCAAAGATAATGATCTTGATACTTACATGAAGGTACGAGACTGGCAGCGCCTTGATCGATATACATTGAATATTCTTACAAGTTCGACTAAACCAATCATTAAGTTAGGTTCAACTTGGATTTTGCCTAGCACCATAGACTTTTTACAACAATTTGAGAAGTTAAATGATAATTTAACGAAATCAATACTTGACATACAACATCAATCTACATTTTTGAGATCTATCATTGCCAGAATTGCTAAAACTCAGAAATCAATACTTGACATACAACATCAATATACAATTCTGCCAACATCTTCTCAACTATCACTTTTTTATTCTCCATTAGGAATAGCGATCGCTGCTTGCCTTGATGGTGATGTTGAACGAGGCTTACAACTAAAAAACTATAATTTGGGATATTTGAATCACAAAGAGCATCTCAACAATGCCCACGCAATGCTCTCTTACTTTGAGTCTTGTCATCTGCTGAAGAAAAATCAATGGCAAAATGCTCTACAACTAGCGAAGCAATTCAAACAGTCAATTCAAAAAAATTCTGAATGGCTCAGTGAGATAGATCGCCTATGCGAGTCAATAGTACGCGAACTGGACGAAAAAGATCAAATAACATTTGCTAAGTTATGGCTAGAAACGACTTCTAGTAAAGCATCCAGAAACTATTATACAGAATGTAAAACCGAAGAAATTCGGATGCAAATTGGCAAAGAAAGAATCACACCTCAACAAGGATTGTCAAAACTACGCGAATTAACTGACATTGATACCAGTAATCCCGTTTATCGAGATTTGATTAGTCGTATAGAGGTAGTACTCGTAAATCAAGAGGTTCAGCAATTTCTGAAAAGAGGTGAGATCGAGAGCGCAGTTAATCGTGCCATGCGTTCTGGCAGTCGTGAAGTTAAGCAAACATTAGCTGAAGTGTTGTTTAGTATCTTGCAAGAAGCCGATAGAACAGGCAGGATTAGTTATGGGGAGAGAATGCAAGTAGTTGGCTGGATTACCAACTTAGTCCCCGATCTAGTAAATTAGTATTGTGAGTTTGCTAAAAGTTTGCAATACAACCTGTATTTGAGGAAATATTTCATGGCAGCAACAATCACCAATCACATCGAAATCACCGCAGGAATCTGTAGCGGCAAACCTCGCATTGCAGGGCATAGAATTACAGTCCAAAATATTGTCATCTGCTATGAAAGGATGGGAATGTCTCCCGATGAAATTATTTATCACTATCCCAGTATTAACTTAGCTGATGTTCATGCGGCTCTAGCCTATTACTATGATCACGTTGTCGAAATTAGACAAGATATTGCCAATGATGAAGCATTTGCCAAAGAAATACAGTTACAACATCCTTCCCTAGTTCAACAAAAGCTAAAACTCAATCATGACTAGGGAAATTAAATTTCATTTAGATGAAAATGTGAGTAATGCGATCGCCAATGGGTTGCGTATGCGAGGGATTGACGTAACAACGACTCCAGAGCAGAAACTCATTGCTGCTCCTGATGACATACAGCTAAAATTTGCCGTTTCTCAAGAAAGAGTTATTTTCACTCAAGATATTGATTTTCTAAGAATTCATCGTCAAGGAATCAAGCATTTAGGCATTGTCTACTGCCCACAACAAACAAAATCAATAGGGCAAATTATTCAGGGCATTGTCTTAATTTGGGAACTGCTGACACCTGAAGAAATGATTAACCATATCGAATATTTATAAACTCAATAGTTGAAAATACTCATGGAACGTAACCCTTACGATATTTTAGGTTTAACATCAGCCTCGTCTAAAGCTGAAATCACGAAAGCGATGGCTGTAGCCATGAAGCAAAAAGCTTATCCCATTGATGCGATCGCCAAAGCTCAAAAAGCTCTAATGAAGTCAGAGGAGCGATTAGTTGCCGATTTTTTATGTCCGATCTTACCAACGCTGCAACGCTTTCAGCGCTCAGATTTATCAACTTTACAAGAGGAATTACCCACCCTAGAAATTTTGCCCGAATTTGAAGGACTACACGATACAATTCGCGCCAACAAAAATGTTTCTGAACTTGACATTCAGATTGGTAAAACCTTGGTAGACTCACTTACTTTGGATTTTGAGGAATAGATAATGAATAATCAAAATGTGAACTTGGTCATAAAAGCAGTATTGCGTGATTATCTTGTACAGGATATTGGTAGTTTACAGAGAGAAAATGCAAAATTAAAACAAGATATTCGTAATAGCAAAAATGATATTGAAGCTGAAAAAGATGCTTTTTTTCTAGAACTGCTAGAAGTCATTGATACTCTTGATAATTTGACAACATCTTTAGAAAACAGCCTTGAATCTCTTCCAGAAAGCCATCAACGTCTGCCTCGTGCAATTGGTTCCATTCAACGAAAACTTTTGATGACATTACAAAAACGTGATGTTTGTCCAATGGTCATTCCTGAACAAGAAGCTGTCGATGTAAACCTATGTCGCATTATTGAATCCGAAAATCGTGATGACTTGCCAGAGCGATCGCTTGTAAAAATTCTTAAAACTGGCTATATGAACGGTGACAAGGTTTTGCGATCAGCAGAAGTTATCGTCACTAAATCTACAAATCTGAACGATGAGGTTTAACAGTTTAAACCGTTGTAAATCCCCTTAAATCTGGTAATTCAAGCAGGTTTGATGACTCTTTACTGATATCGAAATAAGCACCTATATCGCCAATAAAACGGGTGTAGTCCGTAAGCGTACTCGTACCATCAGGCTTTGGGAAATCAAGCGCAACAATTTGCTGATTGTTGCATAGGGCTTGCGATATAAAAGCTGATACCAATACCGACTTACCCGCACGGGTTGTCGCAAAAATACCGATATTCCGATGCTTTCGTACATCCAGATATAGAGGCATACCGCCTTCTTCGGTAATCAATTCAAACCCAGTTTCATCGACCGATCTGGGCATAACACAACCCGTAAAGGCAACTGCTTCATCGGATAGATAAACATGACGGCGGGGAAAGGGTTGAGCTAACAAATTACCAACCGTAATTGGTAAGGTTTGCTTCCACATTAACCATGCATATTCAGTTTCCCGCTCTACCCAAGCTGGACGTTGGAAACAACTGCAAAAATAACGACAGGCATCATCAAGGGCATTAGGACTAGGACGGCGGATTAAAATCGCTACCGCCACGTTGATCGGAATTGCTCCTTCATAGAGTGCTTCCTGTGCCTTGACCGCTCTTTGTTGTTTTAACGAAGCATTGACATTGATGTTATTCAAAGAAGCGGATTGCTCTTGCGAAACAATGCTTTGCTTGGTCACGCGCTGCATATTTGCTTTGACAATCGTTTCATTTGCCCTTGTGAACTGGCAAAAAACTTCAGTGTTTGATATCGCATCACGAGCGATCATCTAATATAGAATAATTTGATTGTTGAGAAACAAAAGTGAACACTATGGGATTAGAGCGAATTGTCATTAAACCAGATGTCTGTCTCGGACAGCCCACCGTCAGAGGACTGAGGATTACCGTAGCCTTTGTCCTCAAACTATTAGCCAGCAACCTATCCGTCCCAGAAATTTTAGAAGCCTATCCTGAACTAGAACTTGAAGACATCAGACAAGTCCTCAACTATGCAGCTTGGGCAGTCTCAGATCAAACTCACGGTGTTCTCGCGTGAAAAAGATCCGTTTACTTGCAGATGTTCACATCTCACCCAAAACAGTTGCAGACTTGCAAAAACAAGGCTATGAAATTATGCGTAGCTCAGAATTCTTACCTGCCAATGCACCAGACATCAATATCTTAGAATTTGCCAGAACCGAAAACTGGGTTGTACTGACTCAAGATCTAGACTTCTCAATGCTAGTAGCACTTAGCAGATACAGTCAGCCCAGCTTAATCACCTTGTGCCTTTCATCAGCAAAACCCGACATCGTGACCCAAAAACTGTTAGAAGTCTTACCTCAAATAGAAGAAGCCTTACAAGAAGGTTCTGCAATTACAATTCAAGATGAGAGTATTCGCATCCGTAAATTACCAGTGAGATAACTATTGAATATCATCAAAACGAACTTGATATTGACTAATCATAGTTTTCATTTTTATCCCACCTGTGACAGTAAAATCTGACTCTCAGTATAGCCCCATTGACTCGCCAATATTTCATTTGCCCACGTAAACTGGCAAAAAACTTCGGTATTTGATATGGCATCACGGGCGATCTCTGCTTAATGGAGTTACTGTTGTAAATGCCAAGCAATCCCCTCACCTTCGCGATCGCCATCGGTAGCAAGCACCACTTCTTTAGATGGAGATTCAACGAGTAACAGCTTTTTCATGTTTTTGTACCTATATGGACTTTATCTTGGATCTGGTCTAAAAATCTATGAAGACGATAAACGATAATGCTTGTAGTCTATAATCATCATTAAAAGTGGCGATCGCAATGGTTCAAACTCCTGTTAAACCTATAACCCTTAAAGAGTTTCTGAAATTACCAGAGACAAAACCCGCTTGTGAATTTATTGATGGGGAGATTATCCAAAAGCCAATGCCGCAGGGAAAACATAGTACAGTTCAGCTTGACCTTGGCTCGGCAATTAACCTAGCTCTCAAACCTCAAAAGATTGCTCGTGCTTATTCAGAGTTACGATGTAATTTTGGCGATCGCTCGGTTATTCCAGACATCTCAGTTTTTACTTGGGAACGCATTCCTAGAGATAACGATGGCAAGGTATCAAATCTATTTGATACTGCTCCTAATTGGGTAATTGAGATTCTCTCACCAGATCAGAACCAAACAAAAGTGATTCGGAATATTCTCTATTGTTTAGCTCATGGTACAGAAATGGGATGGTTACTCGATCCTGATGAGGAATTGGTATTTGTCTATTTTAGCGATCGCACGATTGCTGTGTTTGAAAATAAAAGCGATCAATTGCCAGTACCATCCTTTGCCGAATTGTTTCAGCTTACGGTGGGTGAGTTGTTCAGTTGGTTAGAAGATTGATATTTCATAAAGAGAGACTGAACCATCTAAATTGGTGAGAAAGTGAAAATTTAATTTATGAGTGACTTAATCGATTCCTATCAGCAATTAATCGATCGCATTGGTGAATGCTTGGCACAGGGGCGGCAACGAGCCTTTGAGCAAGTTAATACGCTTTTGGTAGAAACTTATTGGCAAATTGGGCAGTACATTGTGGAGTTTGAGCAGAAGGGGAATGAGAGGGCAGAATATGGCTCAAAACTGTTAACTCAATTATCACGGGATTTGAAAACAGCTTATGGTAAGGGATTTAGTCGCCGTAATGTCTTGGATATGCGCCGCTTTTATGTTAGCTATCCAAAATGGCAGATGGTGTCTGCCAAATTAGGTTGGTCGCATTACACGGAGCTTTTGGCGATTTCGGATGATTTAGCGAGATCCTTTTACGAGCAGCAATGCATACGCGATCGCTGGAGTGTAAGGGAATTAAAGCGCCAGAAGGATTCGGCTTTGTTTGAGCGAGTTGCCATGAGTAAGGATCGAGCAGAGATTTTGGCATTGGCTCAGAAAGGACAGATTATCGAGTCAGCGCGGGATGTGGTGAAAGATCCCTATGTGTTTGAGTTTTTGGATTTGCCCGATCGCAATTACCTTGAGAGTGAATTAGAAAATCGGTTGATTGTGCAGTTAGAGAAGTTCTTACTAGAACTGGGAAAGGGATTTGCATTTATTGGGCAACAGTACCGAATTACGTTAAATAATACGCATTTTTATGTGGATTTAGTGTTCTATCATCGTATTTTGAAATGTTTTGTCTTAATTGACTTGAAAACAAGGGCAGTGCGGCATGAAGATATAGGACAGATGAATATGTATCTAAACTATTTTCGTGCCGAAGAGAATATGGAAGATGATAATGAACCAATTGGCATTGTGTTGGCGCGAGATAAGGATGAGATTTTAGTGGAGTATGCCACAGGAGGAATTTCTAATCAGCTTTTTGTATCGAGATATCAGCTTTATCTGCCCGATGTCGAGGCTTTAAAGCAGGAGCTAAGGAGGCTTTTGGAAGAGGTGGGATAATTCTGCTTTTGGGTCAGGTCAGCGCGATCAATATTGGTGAAGCAACAATTTCATCAGGTTAATCGTTTGATTTTTAATGATTAGGCTATAGTATATTTTTATTGCTCATTACAGTGAGGTCATCTAGATGAGAGCAGTGGAAGCTACGGGGACAATCGATCGCGAAGGGCATTTATTGCTGGATCAGCCTTTTGGTGAGGACATATCTAGTCGTGTCCGTGTGATTGTGTTGTTTGCTGAACCAGTTCAGGAGTTGGAAGATGATCCTGATGATACGCCTATTGAGGAGGTGAAGGCGAGTTTGAAAAGGGCTTTTCAGCAAGCTAAGGCAGGGCAGCGTATTCCTTTTGAAAAAATGTGGGACGGAATCGATGCCGAGTGATATTCCTTTAGTGCAAATTGATTTGTCGCCTGAGTACAAGCAGAACCTACGCACTTTATCAAAGCGGTATCGCAATATTCGTTCGGATACTCAAAATGTTTTTGAGCAAATTCAGGCTGGTAATTTTGTGGGCGATCGCATTGCTGGTCTGGGTGAAAACTATGTTGTGATTAAGGTCAGGGTAAGGAATAGCAATATCCAAAAGGGGAAAAGTGCGGGTTATCGTTTGGTTTATCAGGTGGAGTCTCCGACTAATGTACTGCTGTTGACTATCTATTCAAAAAGCGATCGCGATGACATTAGCTCTGCTGAGATTTTGAGTATTTTGGCTTCTATTTCTGGGGATGATGAGTAAAATAGGCTTTTTCACAAGGACAATTAAGATCGCTGTGGCGGCAAGTCCTGTAATACGGCTAAAGTCAATGCACGATAATTCAAGTTATTAATAATCTTTAGGAATATTTGCCAAGAATTTAAAAGAAGCATTCTACTAGCAAATCCAGCTAAACCCATTGCTAAAACGATCGTAAGAGTTTCCCAAGGATTGATTTTTTCTATTAATGCCCCAATAGCTACAGAAGCACCAGAACGAGACTTTTGAATAAAGTAAAGTGCTGTAATTCCGAAGAGAGCATCAGATGTTTGTATCGCCGAAGTTGTCGTGATGTAGAACTTATCGTTACTATCTTCATTTTGATCTCCTGTTAATTTAAGAGCAAGTGTAGATGCGTTAGCAGATCCTAAACCTGGTAAAAGACCGACAGCCATTCCAGAAATAGTACCTAACAAACTTGCAGCATTAACATCTCTGTTACTTATACACAAGGATATATCTTTTTTCTGAATGGGTAACTTCGCTTTTTCATCTGCTAGGGAAATGAGCAAACCGCTAATGCCAAAAAGACCTGATAATGCAGGAAAGAGTGAGTTAAATGCCGCAGATGAACCGTTAGGAATTAAGGGAGTTCCTAATACAACAATCCCAAAAAAGCCACTCAATAGAAATATAGTATTTGCCCATGCTGTTCTACTTTCATCCTTGATTAAAAATACTGAAATAGCTAATAAAACCCAAAAAAGAAATGGCTTGAGTAATTCGTCAACGGCGGATAGTAGATTAAGATTTAATATCGCAAGAATTATAAAAATAATAGCGATAATTAATGAAAATAATAAACCTTTCCAAGATCCTTCTATGGAGAGCCTTAAAGCTCTACCACCTTCTCCTTGTTTAATCATTCTCTGTCCAGGCAATAAAGTATAAACCTCATCAGTTGGGACACCTAAAAAGAGACTTGGAATATAATTTCGACTTCGGCAAACTTTGCCTTACAGCGCTTTGCGCTCAAACCCAAACCAAGAAAAAATTTAAAAGTGTTGCGAAGCAACACTTTTAAATTTTTTCTTGTAGTTCGTTTGATCGGTAATTGCTGTAAATTCTTCGATGCTATCGATTTTTCTTTCGGGTAATGCTTGTTTCTTCCCCAGTGCTGTTTCCAGTATTGGCAATAGTCGATGCACCCAATCGTGGGCGCAGGAACGGTCAAAGCCAAATAATACACTCATTAAGTCAAAGGTGGGATAGCATTTGCAGTACAACAAGATAAAAAACAATTTGTCTGCACTGCTGTCTATCTTGTTTTAGAATCTTTTCAATATTTTTCATCTTTTTGATCGCTGTTTTGGGATCATGATATCCGACATCAAACCTCGGTTATGGTTCGATTTATTGAACTTTTAGTTTTTGTCTTTATCTATGGATTGAAGTGCAGAAATAAATGTGAAGTTACCTCTATACCTCGCTTTTGTTTCCCGACAGGTCTATTATTTGGTTTTACGCAGAGCAATGCATCGTAAGGGCAATTCATGAATTGCCCTTACGATGCATTGCAGGTTTCAAATCATTTTGCGTAGGTCCTAGATTACTTGGTTTTAACAATCACGGTTGGATTCTATTCCATTAGGTAGGATTGTTTTGCATAACTTCGCTTTAGCTAATTGAGATTCCGATATAGTCGCGCTAGTCAAATCAGCTTCGGTTAGATCGGTTTGATCGAAAATGGCATTCGTAAAATCCGTAAGCAACAGTTTCGTATGCGTAAAATTAACATGACTTAGATTGCTGCCATTGAGATTAGCCCGACTGAGATTAGAGAACTTGATACTTGAGCCTACTAAGTTCGCTCTACTCAGATCAGACGCAAGTATAAAGGTGTAGTCTAGGTTGCTCACTGGCAAATAAGCGCCTGTCAAATCGCAAACTTGACAGGTTTTAGTGTTTTGCAATTTGACGATTTGGCTGGGATTCGCCGCCCATGCTGGTGAGGGAAACAAAAGCAGAATGAGAAGCGCGATCGCCAAAAAGATGCGGTATTTCATAAAAGACCTCTCGATACGCGAGAAACTCCGCGCTTTAGCGCTGAGAGGTAAGCGAAGGTTGGTTTCAACCGCCAGTAGATATTAGGAACCATAGCTATAGCCATCCTTGCGATGAATAGTTTTGCAATACTTGTGACTGATACCTTGAATCAATGTTGATGCTGAGATATTGAAACTACCCGTAGAACGGACAGCAAATCTGGCTTGACGATAACGGGTTTTACGGTTACGTCTGCCACGTCTCAAAGATCGGCGCGATTCAAGATTATTTTTGATAGCTTGACCACGGTGACTAAGTTCTGCGCCAAAGATGGCTTCCTCTTTTTGAACTAAAGCTAATCCCGTTGTCTTGGAGCCAGCATCAATTTTTATCTCGATTGGTTCTGGTGTAGCAGTTACCTCTTTTTTTAAAATAATCGTGAAGGGGAATTGACGGAATACAGCCGCCCTACCAGCTTTGAGTAATGATCGAGCCATTCCTGCTGTGCAAGGTGTTAGCGGTTTGTGATCAGTATCTAATACGAAGATTTGGTTTGACATGGTTGTGTCGCCTACAAAAGTAATGTTTGCTTCGCCAATGTTATCTAGGCTTGTGTTAGCTTGCAACACTGTTCCAGTGACCTTAGAACTGTTTAATTACAAACGACAGAGCGGGGAACTAGCAAGCATTCCGAGGTGTCGTGACCTAAATAACGTAGTCAGTTAAGACTTAGGCTGGTCAGTACGGCTTCAAACTTTAGGCTCGAAGCCCCGTCACTTCAGTGCGGGGTTGCTGACAAGCTAATCAATTGTTACAACGACGGGAGTATGATCACTGGGCTGAGTGAGTTTGCGAGGTGCAACATCAATTACACAAGCAGTGGCTCTATCATACAAAGACTCCGTAAGAAAATGGTAGTCAATCCGCCAGCCTCGATTACGCGCAAAACCACCCGAACGATAATCCCACCAGCTATAGTACCCACCATCAGCCTCAAACTTGCGAAATATATCCTTAAATCCCAGATTTAAGACTTCTGCCAAAGTCTCACGCTCAATGTCGGTAGACATTACCTTCTTCTCTCGACCTTTTGGATCATAAATATCGAGATCGGCGATCGCCACATTAAAATCCCCACAAATTAAAATATTGGGATTTTTTAAGAGCAAAGCCTGTAAATATTCGCGCAATAACTTTAACCAACGCAATTTGTATTCATATTTCTCGCTATCGACCTCTGAGCCATTGGGGACATACATATTCACAACTTGAATATCGCCTAATTGCGCCGTAATTAACCGTTTCTGGTCATCTAAACTCGGTTCCGCAATTTCGCCCAATATTGACGCAAAGCCTGTTTGAATATTCTCCAAAGGCGATCGCGCAATCATCGCCACACCGTTATAGGATTTCTGACCATAAATGTAAGTCTGATAGCCCAAGTCGGTGAAAGGTATGTGAGGAAAATCAGCATCAATCACCTTGGTCTCTTGCAAACACAACAGATCGACATCAGGATTTGCTTGCAACCAATCACAGACATGGGTAATTCTGGTACGAACCGAGTTTACATTCCAAGTAGCAATTTTCATGAAATCTTTGTGTTAAAACGGGCGAATAGATGGGGCAGAGCGTCACACATCTTAGCATATGGATTTGGATTGCTCCGCGAAGCCTACAAACCCCAAAAATTAGCGGTGCTAATTTTTGGGGTTTGCCATACAAGTTCTCTATCGTCGCAATATGTCACAATGTGAACAGTTAGTTACATTTTCTTAATCCTGAGTTTATTCCCGCATGATTTCCCATAACAATATCGCCGATTTAATTCGTACCGCATTGCCTGAAGCCAAGGTTCAGGTTGAAGACCCTAATCAAGATGGTCAACATTTTGCCGCGATCGTCGTGGCGGCGCAATTTGAAGGCTTATCAATGATTAAGCAACATAAATTAGTTTACGGCGCAATTCAAGAACATCTAGATACTGGTGCAATCCATGCCTTGCAGCTAAAAACCTATAGCCTTTCCCAGTGGGAAAAGATGCAAGTTACTGTAAACCTTTGATTGATGGGCTTTCTGGCTAGAGTGTCTTCTAAATAATTAAAAAAAAGCTTGC
>DCSN01000118.1:0-3798 GCA_002325645.1 Pseudanabaena sp. UBA1465 | reverse complement strand
GCAAGCTTTTTTTTAATTATTTACATCGTTTTTTGGGTTATCTTAATAGAATTACAAATTTTAATAATTTTTACTCAAGGTTTAAAAAATGACAGCAAGAATCCAGTTAGCGCTCGGTATTGATGAAGAAGCTTCGGATGTAAAAATTACGCGATCAAAAGATGGAGATACCAGCGTTGCTGTATTTTTCTTTAATACTCCTAACTGCATGACTGGTGAAACTGCTAGTACTAATGAGATCTTGGGAATGTATATGATTGATGAAGAAGGCGAAATTATAACGCGCAATGTCAATGCCAAGTTCATCAACGGTAAATCAGCAGGAATTGAGGCGATTCATAAAATCAATGGAGAAGATGAGTGGGAACGCTTTTTGAGATTTATGAATCGCTATGCTGAAGCAAATGGAATGAGTTTAAATAAGGCTTAAAAAGCAAAGGATTTATGTGGTAAAAACAAGTCGGTGCGATGCGCCGACTTGTTTTTACCTAGGATAACCGAAAAATCTTCAGTCACGCTTTATCTGAGCCGAAGCCGCTTTTGCGGAGGCAAATAAATCAATTACAGGATTGGGATAATCGACACCGAGCCTTACGCCAAAACGCTTTTGCTCAATGGGTAATAGGTTCCAAGGCTGATGGATTTTATTGGCTGGCAGGGAGTCAAGTTCTGGGAGCCAATGCTTGATATAGGCTCCTTGGGGATCATATTCCTGTGATTGTTTACTGATATTAAAAAATCGGAACCCTCTAGCATCATTACCAATGCCTGCGGTGTAGTTCCAATTTCCCCAATTGCTGCAAGGATCGTAATCAATCAGAAGAGATTCAAACCATTCTGCGCCCATCCGCCAATCAATGCCCAGATTTTTAGTGAGAAAACTAGCAACATTTTGGCGACCACGATTGGACATAAAGCCTGTTAAGTCAAGCTCTCGCATATTCGCATCTACAAGCGGGAAACCTGTATTTCCTGTTGTCCATAGCTCAAATCTCTTCCAATCTTGTTTCCAAGGAATATCGATCCCGCGTAAACCTGTGCGATAGAATAATTTATCGCCATGTTTCGTAGCCACAAAGCGAAAATAATCGCGCCATAGCAGTTCAAAAATTAGCCAATAAGTTGAGTCATTGGCAAGGCGATCGCGTTCATATTGTTTTACTTGAGCGTAGATATAACGCGGACTGATGCAGCCTAGCGCTAACCAGGGCGAAAATTTGGATGAATCATCAGCGTACAACATTCCATTCCGAGTTTGTTTATAAACCTGTAGGCGATCGCTTTGCCAAAAGTAATGCTCTAGACGTTTTAGAGCTTCAGTTTCGCCGCCTCGAAATTGCAAAACTGCACGATCGCAAGTTATCGGTTCTGTTAATCCAAAGGTTGCTAAATTAGGGATTTCTCCAATATCTAAATTAGCGGGTAGAGGCTGAAGATCATCGGGCGTGGGGAAAACTTTTCGCACTGTGAAATCAATTTCTACCTGTTTGCGAAAATGGGTAAATAGTTCAGGAAGATTGGCGATCGCAAAGGGTAAATCGTCAGGATGTAATAGGGTACTGCCCCAAAAGCTATTTATTTGGATATTTTGTGTTTTTAGTACAGAGCAAAGATTTGCTTCAACTTCTTTTTCTTCCGCCGTAATTTCTGCATGGTAGTAAATGGAACTAATTCCCCATTGCCTCACGAAGTCAGGTAAAACATCTTCAGGTTTGCCAATCCGAATAATCAAATCAGAATTAAGCGATCGCAGGTTATCGCGTAAATTAGCAATACTCTCGATCAAAAATTTGGCACGAAATGCCCCTGTTTTCGCAAATCCAAAGGAACTATTACCAAAGTGTCTTGGATCAAAACAGTAAATGGGAAAGATGATTGTTCCTGTTCGTTTAGCCGCTTGAGCCGCTTGGTATAGGGTTTCCGAATCCTGCGATCGCAAGTCATTACGAAACCAAACTAAAATATTTTGATGATCCATTTTATCGCTCTACAATTTGGAACTGGCGATTGAGTAAGTTCATGCTGGCAGAAATAGTCAGACTGATCGCCAGATATGTTCCCATGATAATCAAAATCACATTCACAGGTCTACCCGTCTGATTAATCGTCGTGGAGGCAATGCGATAGATGTCGGTATAGCCGATCGCGATCGCCAGACTAGAGTTTTTGGCAATATTTACATATTGGCTGGTCAGCGATGGAATGATCACCCGTAATGCTTGCGGCAAAATGATTTTTCGCATTGTTTGGAAGTTACTTAAACCGAGAGCCTTTGCTGCTTCCGATTGTCCTTTAGGAACTGAGAGAATCCCACCGCGGACAATTTCGGCAATGAAGGCACTGGAAAACATCGTCAAGCCTAGGACAAGGGCGCAAAACTCCGAACTAATCGTCATTTTTAATGCAGGAATGGTCAGCCCATCCTTGGCAAGGGTGGCAATACCAAGGGAGATGCGATCGCTGGTGGAGGGAAGAGATAAAAAGATTGCCGAATACCAGAAAAATAATTGTAATAATAACGGTGTGTTGCGGAGAATTTCCACATATACCCACGCAATTTGTTTGAGTAACCAATTATTTGACAGACGTGAAATGCCCACCGTAACGCCCACAACAGTCGCGGAAATAATGCTAACGGCGATCGCTTTGAGGGAATTGATTAAGCCAACCTGTAAGGCGCGAGTATAGCTATCTGAAGCTTTATAGGGGAAAGGTGTATCGGCAATGTCAAAGGAGGCGGGATCGTTGAGAAAGTCAAAACTAATGGCTAAGCCTGAACTTCTCATATTTCTTGCCAGCGTATTCCATGACAAAATGCTGCAAGTGATGAGAATCGCTAAAAAAATTAACTGCGCGATCGTCCGCCAATTCCAGAATTGGCTTATAAAACGATTTTTTAAATTTGGCTTCACTTTCCCATTACTAGCAGACATCGTTGGCATTGCTCCCGAAATGGATCAGATTCATAGATTATGATTCTAAGTTATACGCGCCGCTTTGGGATTACGAATTACGAATTACGAAATTTTAACTCGTAATTCGTAATTAAAAAAATTCGTAATTAAAAAATCACTCTCTCGAATGGCTGTTTGCGATAGCGGCGATAAACATCAAAGTCACTGTCTAATGTGGCGATCGCTGCGATGTTTAGTCTTTCAGAGATGGCAATTAGTGACAAATCAGTAAAGTCTGCGGGTAGATCTTGATAGGTGGTGTTAAGTTCTTGGATTCTTTGATAGTCTGATGGCTGCAAGTGTTCGCATAGAATGGCTTGCTTGAATAACGCAGATAGAAATTCGTTTTGAACTTTGATGTTTGGAGCCAGTAGCCACAGAACTTCTGTCACACAGGCGACTGTGGTAATAAGTTGACTGGTGCAGGTACTGAAAAAGTTCAGCGCTTGTTGGTGATGTTTGTCCTTGCGATCGTAAAAAGCAACGATTACTCCCGTGTCGATTAGGATTAGGCGATCGCTATTCATGTCTTGCCTGATGCTTTGCTCTAATCTTTTCGGCAATTATTTGTTTGCGGACACTTCGATCTGATAGATCTCCCGATCCTTCTAAGAAATGCTTAGGATAACCGCCCATACGTTCTAATACTGTTTGAGATGCAGTTTGTCTACTAGCAAAATTTTTCTTAATAGATGAGATGAATTGTAGTACGAGAGGAATTTGCTGATCGTCAAGTTGACTGATCGCTTCTAGGAGTTGGCTCTGATTGTTAGGAGACATGGCAATTGAGCTATATATTTTTTTCTAGTGTAGCAAAGTTATAACCTACATTCAGCAGGTCAAA
>DCSN01000234.1:2298-3557 GCA_002325645.1 Pseudanabaena sp. UBA1465 | reverse complement strand
ATCCTGAAGCGCAAAGGTACTCATGCCCACACTGCATCCCAAATCTACAATATCTTGCGGTGAAGAAGCAATTTTAGATTTGACAATTTCGTGAAAACTAGCACGGAGTTTAGCATCACCTTCCGCACCCGCTTCCGGCCAAATTCCCGCATGAACAGCGCGGGCGGCAACTTCAACTTCTGTGGCGGCTTCCCAACTCATATTACCTTTTTCGTAGGCGTGAAATGAAGTTAAATAATATTTCGGGTAAGCAAGATCGGGATTTTGGACGCTGAGCAATTCTGCATCCCAATTCCGGGCCAAAAGTGCTTGGGCTTCCTGCCGCCAATGCACTCCTATTTTTTCGGCTCTTTTTATCATCATTTCGCGGGCTTGGTGTTTGGCGAGATTAGCCAATGGTTTGATGGAGAGTACGCCGTTTACTAAGCGCGATGCTAATCCTGGAGTTGTGTTAACTGCAACAGTCATATTTTATCTTTTTCTATTTTGCGCCATCTATTATAACATATCGCCGCGATTTTATGTTATATATAATGAAACTTAATTTTGTGAGGGCGCGTGAAATGTAAATGTTTTGTGAAAAAGTTTTTTTTTTATGAACCGCAGAGGCCGCAGAGAACGCAGAGTTAGAGAAGAGAGAAAAGATAAGAGTGGTGCAAAACTGGCTCTGGTCGTGTAATAGTTATTTGTATCTATCTACTTCTTTCTGCGGATTTTACTCGGAATCTGGAATGGGGTTTCCCGAAGTTGGAGTATTTGGAAGAACACTTTAAATTACGGATATTCAGGAGTTGGCTGTGAGCAAATCTATTGTGGAATTGGTTGATAATTTGCCCTCTGGTGGCATCACTGTGATGATGTTGAAATCTCTGGATTTTGTGGTTCCGGGCGAATGGCACAATCTCACGGGTTTTGATAATACTATTCAAGCTGTTACGGGGGAAACAAAGCGCAAATTAGTTGAGAAAATTCGCGATCGGGCGATCGCACTTTACGCCAATCCCAACGAGCCCTATCAAGCCGCCGTCCGACTTTACCAGTTAGCAGACAATGCTGACAGTGCTTTAGGCGTCGCGGCTATGGCGAATAAAATCGGCGAAAACATCGGCTTTCTTTCCTTTCTCAGCAGCTTGACTCCGAAGGCTGATACCACTCAGGCGATCGACTTGTGCGTCAAAGTGGCGATCGAGCTAATTGCCTTCTGTAAACTTAACAATATTTCCCTTGACAATATGGGAAACTTTGGTAATTATTTATCC
>DCSN01000234.1:265-2193 GCA_002325645.1 Pseudanabaena sp. UBA1465 | reverse complement strand
GGCCCGGACTTCATTAGAGTAGCACAAAATACCCTAGTCGGATTGAATCCTTCAATCTTGCAGCAAAACTCAACTTTCCAAAATATCAGCAATTTAATTCCCGGCGGTAGTGGTGCGGCAAAACTTGGATTTGTGACCACAACTTTCGCTTCAGCCCAAGGTTGGATGAACAATTTAGTACAGTCTCGCGGCTTGACTCCCGCTACTGTTTTGGGTAATCTTAAGCAATATGTTGATGTTGCTGATGACAAGCTGGATTATGTGGCGGCGTTTTTAGACATGAGTACCAATTATTATGAACATACGGGAATTCAAACCGTTGCTCGCCGATTGATCGATCGAGCTTATGCTGAAATAGACTCTGGCAGATTCTAGAATATAGCATTTCTCAGTTGAGTGAAGTACAGATATCGGGTAGGGATACAGATATCGGGTAGGGATACTCCAAGAGCCCTTCTTTGTGTCAAATTAAGCCTGAAAGCCTTGGTATCTCTCGTTCATAGCCAAGTCTAGATCCCCCTAAATCCCCCTTAAGAAGCAGGGTGGATTTATTGTCAGAGGATAAATGTATCATAGAAGAGGCGATCGGGTTAAACCCGATCGCAAATACTATCAAGAGCGGGAGTGCATCGCTAATGAACTTAATTGAAGCTATTATTGCAGTTCCATATCATAGACATCCCAGAGGAATTAGACATCCCTTATGGCTGATACTAACCATAATTTTATTGGGCAGTTGTACCGGATATTGGGGGTATAAACCCTTGGTTGATTTTACCAAAAATCCTCGAGCAACTCTCATAAAATTATTCAACCTCCCCAGGGATATTCGCTTCCCATCAGATTCAACTTTTCGCCAAATAATTCACTCATTAGATTTTGAGGTACTTGCGGTTATTTTTAATGTATGGTCGGAACAGAAATTGCCAATAAACCCCGGATAATTGATGGCAATTGATGGAAAAAGTATCAAAAGTACCTTAGTTGGTGGTCATAGCTCTTACCAAAATTTTGTGAGTATGGTTTCTGTTTATAGTCACGAGCGCGGATGGGTAGTGCGACATAAAGTTATGGAGAATCAAAAACAAAGTGAAATCTCTGTTGTGGAGGAACTGATCCAAGAACTCTCAGGCTCTCATGTAGTAATTACAGTGGATGCACTGCATTGTCAAAAAAAAACACTCGCCTTAATTATTGATGGTGGCAATGACTATATAGTTACCATCAAAAAGAATCAATTAAGTCTGTTTCTAGCTGCTCAAAAAATTGTCGAATCTGAAGGAGCCAGCGACTCAAATCAAACCTCCGAAAACCTACATGGACGTAGCACAACTCGAAGTACCACAATTTATGCCATTGGCACTGAATCATTACCTCTTTGGGCTGGGGCTAAACACATAATTGCGATCGAGAGAAGTGGCAGCAGATGGTTAGGTAAAAAAACTCGTCGTCGATTAGTTAATTTCCATGAATCACACTATTATTTAAGTAGTTTAGACTGGTCAGCTAGTCAATTTGCCTCAGCTATTCGAGGACACTGGTTAATTGAGAATCGACTGCATTGGGTTAAAGATGTGACGTTAAATGAGGATAACTGTATTCATCGCGGCGGCAATCCACCTGCCAATTGGGCAATGGTTAGACAATTTTTAGTATCTTTGGCGAGAATGAATGGTACAAATACTCTTCCTCAAGCTTTAAGATTGATGGCTAACCAAGTTGAAAATATCAGTGAGTTGCTTTTCGGTTTTTTAACCCGTGACAAACCAGTTAAATCCTTCACGTAGCACTCGCGCATTGCCCGATCGGCTTAGTTTATTTTTTCGACAATAAATCCACCCTGCTCGCATCCCCCTTAAGAAGGGGGACTTTGATCGAACTCTTATCCCCCCCTTCTTAAGGGGGGTTAGGGGGGATCTAGGCTTAAT
>DCSN01000234.1:0-177 GCA_002325645.1 Pseudanabaena sp. UBA1465 | reverse complement strand
TTAAGTTGACACCAATAGGCAGTGCCGTGTCCCTACAGCGGACTAAGAAACCATCGATCGCAATGTAAGTTAAAATAAGCAGATTATGTTTAGCAAACCTCTTTTAATCCCATTGTGAAAAATAAATCACTTCCTTCATCAGTAACAGTCAAACTCGGCAAATTTGTCTGGACATCA
>DCSN01000149.1:31187-31832 GCA_002325645.1 Pseudanabaena sp. UBA1465 | reverse complement strand
GCCGCTACTTAACTTTTGGGTTTTGAAGTAACAAAAGCTATCACCTTTGAGAGGTTTGCTCAGCAAACCTCTCAAAAGTTCAGCACTTTCGGTTAACCTAGGTAATAACCCTAACTCACATCTATGGCAAGACGTAGATATTCTTCAACCCTGAATACCCCTCCTACAGAACCAAGGTCGAATGATACGACCACTAAACTGGCGATCGCAGGCGCAATTTTTGCGGTCGGTATTGGTGTGGGCATTGCCCTCTCTACGCTTAACCCGACTCCGCGCACCGTTGACGCGATCCGTTTAGATAACCTTGCCCCTAGTCGCGACTTTTGCAATAACTATGGCGCATCGGCAATGGTGATGAGTAGTCGAGTATATGTAACCCTCAACCCCTTTAACGTATTTATTAGTCAAGCCGAGCCAGTTCCAGGCTGTGTGGTATTGCCTAACAACTGGAATTTACTTTTACAAAAAAATGTGATCAAAGAAGCTGATATTCGTCAATGTAAGGACAGAATGAATACCTTTGGCTTTACAGGGGATCTTGAAAAAAATCCTAGTGTTGATTGCATCTACGAAAGTAAAAACGCTGCCGAAAAGTTTACCAATGGGGTTCCTGTAGCACCTAGCGCGAAACCTCAGCCATAAACA
>DCSN01000149.1:25601-31026 GCA_002325645.1 Pseudanabaena sp. UBA1465 | reverse complement strand
GGCTTTTTTATTAACATTCATCGAATGCTTCTAGGTCGAGTAAATGACGATAGGGTTCCGCTAAATCTGATCCTTTAAAAGCCAGCGATCGCAAAATATGCCAATCTCTAAGACTTTCAAAAGCGTTGTTATAGTCATCACGCTCTAGACGATCTGCAATTTCCGCCACATCTGTCGGAGTAAATTTACTAGGATCAACTTCGGGCGCTTCACCTGTTAGATCTTGAGGGGGGGTATCAACCATATCCTATGACAGGCTTGTGAACGGAGAGAGAGGGATTCGAACCCTCGGTACGGAGTTACCTGCCGTACAACAGATTAGCAATCTGCCGCTTTCGTCCACTCAGCCATCTCTCCAAATTTATTAGGAATTATATCTTATCAGATACTGTACACAATGCAAGCTAATTTTCAAATAAAATAAAAAACCAAATTTTTAGTAGCGCGGCTTTGCCGCGCTACTAAAAATTTGGTTTTTATTTTATTAATCCGATGATTACTAAAATTGCGCCGATCGCGAAGCAGGCAATCATGCCATAGAAAAATCCTTGGGCTGCATTTGCCGTGGATTTGGCAAGTTCTTCTTCAGTCTTCAGGGAAATAATAAACTTTTTGTCAGATTGCATCGGCTTACGAAGCGTGACTTTTCCGCCTTCATCCGCCGCCGTGCCAATCACTAACACCTCGCGATCGCAGGGCAAAATTGATTCTGTGTAACGATAACCAAGAGTGCGTCTACCATTGCCAAAGCCTGAAGTAACCGTCAAATTCAAGCCTCCAAAAGATATCGACGAGGAACTATTATTGTCTTGCCGAAACTCGTTTAGGATTTGAATTGTATCAATATCGCCGCCATCAGCATTGACTAATAGCTCGCCCGATGGATCTTGTAAGGTAAAGGGAATTGATTGGCTATTGCTGGATATGTTTTCCGAACCACGACGAGTTTCGGTAGTTTTACGCCCATCGTCATCCGTAGTTGTGTACTGCTCCTCATATTCTCTGACCACACGCATCGAATAATGTACGCATGGCTCTTGCTTCAATTCTGAAATCAAAGGTGCATCGCTGCGGATGATGCCACGCACCTTTACATATTCGCGTAAATTGCCACTCCCAATTTCCCCAGCAATCTCACTGGCAATCCTTTGCAAGTCGGCAACTGTTGAGGAAGTCGCTGAGCGAATACTTTGTAATTTTGTGCTGTAGTTTTTCTGCACAAAAAATAGAATAATGCCGATTACGATCAGAAGGCCGCCAAAAATAGCCATAGTTCATGCAGTAGTTATACGCTTTTGCTATGGCTTAAAAGTAACATGAGTTAACCTTTAGTTAGAACTCAACTTTACCGAACTTACGAAATTATGGTTGCAATAACTGGCAGTAGTATCGATGTCCAAAGTTCGATCGCTAAACAACGCGATTTTTTTGCTACTGGTAAAACTAAAAATTATGATTTCCGCTTGGCGCAACTGAAAAAGCTCTTAGATTTAATTCAAGGGAATGACCAGTTAATTCTGGATGCAGTTCATGCTGATCTGCGTAAACCCGCGATCGAAGCCTATGGCAGTGAAGTTTTGGTTACTCTTTCGGAAATTAAATATGCGATTAAACATTTGCAAAAATGGATGAAACCGCAAAAGGTGGGAACTCCGATCAATTTGTTTCCGAGTTCTAGTTATATCTATACGGAACCCTTAGGCGTGGTGCTAATCGTTGCTCCTTGGAATTATCCCTTTGCCCTGACAATTCAACCGCTCGTCGGGGCGATCGCGGCGGGAAATTGCGCGATTCTCAAACCATCGGAGCATACTCCTCATACTTCTGCGGCGATCGCTAAGCTCATCAATGAGAATTTCGATCCTAGTTTCATCATCGCCATTGAGGGCGGGATTGAAACTAATCAGGCTTTACTTGCCGAGAAATTTGATCATATTTTCTTCACAGGCGGAACGGCGATCGGCAGAATTGTCATGGAAGCTGCTGCTAAACATTTGACCCCTGTAACTCTAGAACTTGGCGGTAAAAGCCCCTGTATTGTCGATGGCGAATGTGATTTGGATGTTGCTGCTAAGCGGATTATCTGGGGTAAATTTTATAATGCTGGACAGACCTGCGTTGCTCCTGATTATCTTTTAGTTCAACAGAAGATCAAACCCGTATTAATTGAGAAGTTAGTCGGCTGTGTGAAAACCTTCTTTGGTGACAATCCTCAACAAAGTCCAGATTTGGGAAGGATTGTTACCGATCGCCAGTTTGATCGTCTGGTGGGTTTACTTGATGAAGGCAAAATTTTGATTGGTGGAAATACCGATAAAAGCGATCGCTTCATTTCTCCCACGCTGATTGATGGAGTTTCTCCTAGTGCCAAAATCATGGAGGAAGAAATTTTTGGACCAATTTTACCGATTTTGGAATATGACCAAATTTCTGATGCGATCGCCTTTGTTAATGCTCAGTCAAAACCCCTCGCACTGTATTTGTTTTCTAATAACAAACAAAATCAACAGAAAATTCTTCAAGAAGTCTCCTTTGGTGGCGGCTGTTTTAACGATACGATCATGCACCTAGGAAACCCCGAACTTCCCTTTGGTGGAGTCGGTGACAGTGGTATGGGTGGCTATCACGGCAAGGCAACCTTTGACACATTCTCGCACCGCAAGAGTGTGCTGAAGAATTCTTTCCGTTTCGATTTGAAATGGCGCTATCCTCCCTACACCATGAATTTAGATACCTTGAAGAAATTTATCAACTAAGTTGTGCTGGTGATGCCTGAAAAAGTAATAAATTACCCCACTCCGCGAGGCAATTTATTACTTTCTTAATCTTTATAAAAAAGGAAGATCGAATGAACCAACAAATTTCTCTTGATCAATTATGGAACTCAGTGCGATCGCTAGATCAGACCTTCCAACCTAGCCAAATTGCTAATCTTCCCGCAACTGCCAAACTGTATCTTGAACAGGCGATCGCGCCTAATACCCCTTTAGCCTCAGCCGTTAGATTGAAGATGCATGGCGAAATCAAACTCAAAAAGTGGTATCCCTTCACTGCCGAGCAAGTTATTGATCGCGATCGCGGCATGATCTGGCAAGCCACAGTTAAGATGAATGGCATTCCCATTAAAGGTTTCGATCGCCTGATTGATGGCAAGGGCGAGATGCAATGGAAAATCTTTGGGCTAATTCCGATGATAACGGCTTCGGGGGCAGACATTACTCGATCAGCGATCGGGCGAGTGCAAGCAGAATCCATGTGGCTACCGTCAGTACTTTGCGATCGCGATGTGACATGGATATCTAACAATTCATCTCATCTGCAAGCCAACTTCACTAGCTATAACAATCCCATTGAAATGACATTTGGAATTAACCAAATTGGTCAATTGCAAAGCGTCAAACTCCAACGATGGGGAAGCTTAGATGACGGCGAATTTCGCAATAACGATTTTGGTGGCATTGCGGAACAGGTTGGTACATTTGGTGGCTACACCATTCCCACCCATTTACGGGTTGGTTGGTACTACGGCAGCGAAAAATTTGAATCAGATGGCGAATTTTTTCGAGTCACCATTGATGATGCAGTATTCAAGTGACGATAGAAATAGGCAGCGCAAAGCGCCGCCTATTTCTATAAATCTTGCTATCGAATTTGCGAAAAGATGCGATATTCTTTAGCATTAAATTTTGCAATATGTAAATCTTGCGAACCTGATTGAGTACTTTCTTCCTTTAAAGGTGATATGTCATAGGGATTCATTCGGACAAGGTTATAGCGAGTCTTACCAGTATAAATAGCTAATGAAATATTGAGCATATCGATAAATGCTATTATCGACTTGCATTTTGACGCACTATATTTACTGTAATACTTAATCACAAAAGCAATTTTTAGCTCTAAATAACAATGAATAGATTCATGAATTAATAGTAGCTTCAGCAGGATGACTACAAAATTTAAAGGGTTAGTATGATGTAATAAAACATGAAATAATTCTGTTAAATTCTCCTGATCACTACTCGTAAGTTGACCGATTAAATATTTAGCCGTCTTTAAAATTAAGTGAGGATTAACTACATATTCATGATGTTCTGACTTTAACTGAAATAAACCATCATGGAGTTGTGTTTGCACAGTTTCTGATATTTCTGGATCGGCGATCGCAAAATCTAGGTACTCCAACAACCTAACTTTAAAATCGTAATAGGATAAATTTTTAATACTAGCAAGAAACTTGTCGGACTGACCTTGACAATTAAGCACGCTATTTTTGGTCAGCATCAGTGTGACAAGATTGAGAACATTACTGCTTAAGCTTGTGGGATTATTATGAGCAGCCTGACTCGCATGATGACTTGATGGATGATGGTTTAGGCGTGCAGTATACATCGCCAAATCAAACTTAAATTTCTCCTTCATTTCTTGAGAGAGTAAATTTGCTGCTTGTCTCTGCTCTAAAGAACTTGCGGGATTGGTATATTGAGCAGTTAGTAAATATGATGCAAAGCGATTGCTCCAATTTTGCTCTGGATTAGATAGGGGACTAGCATGGAGAGTAAATAGTTTTAAAGCTTTAAAGTCCTCGCTTTCAATAAAAGATTGCAACCAAATCCTGAGAGTTCGCAGTTTAATTGATGCAGTTTGTTTGTAAATTGAAGGGTGATTAAAAACATCGATTAAATCTTGAATATAAACTCGGTTGCTACTGACAGTCCAATTGTTAATCAGAATATAGCAACAACGCTTTAAGGTATAAAAAAATTCTTTTTCATTATACGAAATCAAAATCTGATTGAGCGCTTCTTTGATTTCAGAATTTTTGTGAGCGCTAAAATCTATAAATAAATGCTTAAAATCATCTAGTGCATCGTCTGCTTGCTTGTGGCGGACAACCTCTAGAAAGAATTCATAGATTCTTTGCTGAGTCTGTTCTATGCCTTGTGAGTAAATGCGATCTGCTGTCCAGAACATGATAGTTTCATTCTATAAAATATCAAAAAATATCAAAAAATATCAAAAAAATATCAAAAAAATATCAAGGTATCAAATAGCAGTACTCAAGGCTTGTACTTTTGGAGCAGATAGCCTTGAGAAAATGACTATAGAAGTATTATTCATTCTTTTAATTGTTTGAACACATTTCCGCAAACAATTTAGTTATCTAAAAGATATATATAAGTTATACAGATGTTAGCTGTTGATTTTCTGTAAATTTTTCTCGCACGACAATTTGTTGTCGCGTCGTACAAACATTTGTGCAATGATAAAAGAAAGCCCACTGTCTCCAGTGGGACTAGCATTTTTGTGTTGAGTGCGGATATCTTAAATCATTTTGCGGTCAAAAATATTAAGTTTTTTGCCTGTTTGAGTGAATTTTTTGTGTTTATCTGGTTTTCTTTAGAAAAACCTAAAATCTGTAGCGATC
>DCSN01000149.1:17881-25552 GCA_002325645.1 Pseudanabaena sp. UBA1465 | reverse complement strand
GATCGCTACAGATTTTAGGTTTTATCGTCGATGTTTCTAAGCCCTAAACTATGTCTGAAGAAGCTAACCTCCCATCTCCATCGAACGAAGCGCCATCGCCCTTTAAAAACCTAACGGGGGCAACGATCGCGGCTACCCTTGCAACAGGACTCTACTCGTTTACAAATATGGTGGCGCATAAATTAGCGACAGCCCCTTTACAAACCACCAATACCCTCGCCAATCGTCTAGCTACTCTTGTGCGGACGTTACTATTGGCGATCGGGACAGGGGCAACGATGATTTTTGCAGTGATTGCCCTAGGCTTAGTATTGCTGACGATTAAGCAAGTATTGAGCGCAGTTTTTAGTAAATCGCAAGCATAGCGTCACCGATTATATAAAAAAATAAAGGCGGCGCGATGCACCGCCTTTATTTTTTTTGGATTTACCAATCGATTAATAAACCCTGCGATCGCAAATGATTTTGTAAATCACGAATTTGACCGCGATCGAGAATGGCTTGGGGGGTTAAGGATTGATCATCTTGTAGGCTAATCCATGCGGCTGTCGCACCTGCCGCAGAGCCTGCCGCCCATTCGCCCACATGAATGCGGGTTGCGCCATTAACAATATGACTAACAGCGATCGCCTTACCACCCATCAGCAAATTATCAATGCGCTGAGGAATTAAACTTTCAAAGGGCATAATAATCGGGCGGACTTTATCTTCATTGGCAGGAGCCGCGCTAGGAGATTTCGATGGTTCCCAGTTGCGGTAACGGCAACCATGCATATCGATCGCATAGTGAGTGAGTCCAATCGAAGTTGGATTAAAATCACGTCCACCCTCCATATCGCTACGAATATCTTGCTCCTTGATGAAAAAGTCTTTCTGACCATAGGCTTGACGACCCAAGATTCTGCGCCCTTCCCGAATATAGGGATACATGCTTAAGCCTGATTGGGTGGGCATGGGGCTGTCAGGTCCCGACATCATTCTGAGGGGGAACTCAACTGACATATACTTGTCCATGATCCATTCTGCAAATAGCAGCGCATGGTTTTCGCCATCCTTCAAGGCTGTGGTATTTAAACCGCCTAACCAATTTTGTTGTTGTCCCGCATCGCGCACTTGTTTATCGGTCAAGATTAAAGGCGGATTCATGATGCCCCAGTCATTGCCGCGATTCCAGTTCACTACGGTCATGTCTCCCTTCGTAGGAATTGCCTTGAAGGGATCATCCCGCTTCAAGCTGATAATACGGCGGTAGTTGAACACGCTATTACCTTCAAACATCGGGAATCTACCCAAGTCATAGTCTTTGCGATGTTCTTCCCGCGAATATCCTGGTTGGATTTTGCGGAGTTCCTTGAGCGATCGCCCCTCGTCATCGGCAATTTTCAGCACAAAGGGAAAGGTAAAGGCTTGGGTGCATTCAGGATTATCCGCAACCGCATGGACTTCGCCCGTGGTGCTGAAACCTTCTGACCCTAATCGATGGGGTAAATTTGCCCATGAAATTAATTCCCCCGTATCGGTGGAATCAATCACCATTAATTGCTTGCCTGCGGGAGCCTGTATCCGAATTGCCTTTTTATCAAAGGTTTCGTCAGAGTTCCAGTTAAACCAGCTTTTTAGCTCCCGCGATAAACGCCCTTGGGGTAAGTAATTCGGGTCGCGAGGAATTCTTCTGACCCCATAAACTGCGGTAATGCGATCGCCTTTTTCATTAAAGCTTGCGCCCTTAAACGCAACCTGCGTCTCCCATCGGCTCTTGGGTGCAGAACGCTGTGACTCCCGCAAAAATTCTTCGGAGGCGAGTTCACCTGAATAGGGGGTAAAGCAAAGATTGCCGACCCAGCAACTATTGGTGTCGGCAACTACTCCCCCTGGTTTGAGATAGGAATATTTTTCGGGTAAGGCGGGCTGACTGGCAATAATATTTTTGAAATGCGTCCAACTGAGTGGAAATTGCTGACGATAGCGCATTAGCATTGACTCATCGATCGCGCTGACCCCCTGCGAACTGACCTGACCACCCAACATTGGGGTTAGTTCGATCAAGCAAGTGGTTGCCCCAGTTTTCATGGAGTGATAGGCGGCGGCTACGCCACCGAGGGAGCCACCCACGATCGCCACGTCACATTCCCAGACCTCAGCATCGGCAGGTACGGGAGGATTTAAATTCGGAAATCCATTGCGATCGTAGAGTGGGATTGAGGAGTTAGGATTTTGGGCGATCGGTTCGGTCGATGGCTTCTGTTGACCGATAATTTGCCATGTTCTTGCTGCTGCCCCACTTAACACTACGCCCAAAAATACCATTCCCAAGACGTGGCTTAATTTTGGTTTAAAAGTTGGTTTTTCTTGAGTGTTGTCGATCGGATCGACGCGATCGCTAGTATCTTCTGGTTTTTGGGGTTGATCGCTCATAAATTGCAATTATTGATTTAGAGATTTGCTCGTCATTGTAGATAACAAACAAGTAAGTTCACATCACACAGTATTAAGATTATCTTACAATGTCCATAAATCACATGTTTTAATGTAGGTAAATTTGCTGCTAAATAAAATTAAATCTTTTCGCGATCGCATCAGATTTTCTCTATAGAAATCATAGAGAAAGTAATAGTTTTAAAATGTTTTATAGGCTGATAATTAATGTCGATCTTGTCAAGTCAAGTCTTATACAAACAACAAACTTGATAACTCAAAAAATATGGTAACTAAGGTTGCTACAGCTTATTAAGGCTAATTAGCTTACAAGAATTTTTTGCAAAGATTGCAAAGTAATATCTTTCAAAAAAAATCTCTTGTATTTTACATTTAGTGTAAGTTTCTATCCATAGGCAATATAAGCTTTGTATATAGATAGATTTATCAATAGAATATGCCAAACTCGTTTATTAATTCAGTCGATACTTTAAGGTGCGAAAATCAACTGATTATTTCTATAGCTTACCGATTACTCTTTTAACATTCTTGTAGTCAAGAATAAATTTTGTGGTTTCCACCTTCGTTGAGGATAGAAAAACGTACCTCACGCGCTTAAAAAGCGCTATATATGATTGCAAGTACTTTAGCCATTTTCCCCAATATGACACAAAAGATTTCTTTTAAGCTCTCTGAACTCGCCGCCGAGTTTGCGGCTGCATTGCCCGATTGTAAATTTGAATCCGATGGTATTGATCCAATCATTACAGGCGTAGCGGCGATCGATAAGGCGCAAGCAGGAGAGATCACCTTTGTGTCCTCATCAAAATTTGTGGCTCGTCTCAAGGATACCCAAGCCAGCGCTGTCATCCTTGACCTGAAAACTGCATCAACCTTGCCCTGTATTCGGACTGCTAATCCTCGCATTCTTTTTGCCAAGGTTCTCGAAAAGTTTTATCAACCACCCACGCCGCCCGTTGGCATTCATCCCACCGTGATTTTGGGCGAGGGTGTGCAGTTAGGCGAAAATGTGGCGATCGGTGCTTATACGGTCATTGGCGATCGCACCAAAATTGCTAATAACGTCACAATTTTCCCCCATGTCACCATTTATAACGATGTCGAGATTGGTACAAATACAACCATTCATGCTAACTGTGTGATTAGAGATCGTACTCAAATCGGCGCAAATTGTATTTTTCATCCCAATGCAGTACTGGGTGGTGATGGCTTTGGTTTTGAGATCATGCCCAATGGCACTTGGTATAAAATCCCGCAAACTGGTCATGTCATCATTGAAGATAATGTTGAGCTTGGTTGCTCCTGTGCCGTTGACCGCCCTTCTGTCGGTGTAACGATTATTCATAAGGGAGCCAAGCTCGATAATTTTGTCCAAATTGCTCATGGTGTCAAGGTTGGGGCGCACTCAGTTCTGGCGGCTCAAGTCGGTTTAGCGGGTGGTGTCACCCTTGGGCATCATGTGGTGATGGCAGGACAAGTGGGCGCAAATGATCATATTCACGTTGGTGATGGGGCGATCATTGGCGGTAAGGCTGGGATTACTAGCGATGTTCCCGCAGGCGCGGCGATGATTGGTTTTCCCACTATTCCTGAAAAGCAATGGAAGCGGATCGTTATTGCTGAACGTCAACTTCCCGATTTGCTCCATACCGTTCGTAAATTAGAAAAGCGCATTGCCGAATTAGAAGCCAAGCTTGCTGAATAAAACCGCTCAGTCCTGAATATTTATCTAGATCCATGTCCCAACTGATTAGTTTTAAACTCTCCGAACTGGCTGCCGAATTTGCTGCCCTATTGCCCGATTGTCAATTTGAATCCGATGGTACTGATCCGAGCATTACAGGTGTGGCGGCGATCGCCTCGGCGCAAGCAGGAGAGATCACCTTTATCTCCTCAGCCAAATTTATGCCCCTGCTTGAGGATACTCAAGCTAGTGCGGTGATTCTTGATCTGACAACTCCATCATCCTTACCCTGTATTCGCACGGCTTATCCCCAGATTCTCCTCGCCAAAATTCTCGAAAAGTTTAATCAACCAGACGCTCCAATCGTGGGTATTCATCCCACGGCGATTTTTGGTGAAGATGTGCAGATCGGGAAAAATGTGGCGATCGCGCCCTATGTCGTCCTTGGCGATCGCGTCAAAATTGGTGATCATGCCATCATTGATTCCCGCGTCACCATTTACAATGATGTGGAAATTGGCGCAAATACCATCATCCATACTAGTTGTGTGATCGGCGACCATACTCAAATTGGTGCAAATTGCATTATCTATCCCAATACCGTTCTCGGTGGCGATGGGTTTGGCTTTGACCTTGCCCCTGATGGAAATTGGTATAAACTCCCTCAAATCGGTCATGTGATTATCGAAGACAATGTCGAAATCGGTTGCTCCTGTGGTGTTGATCGGGCTGCTGTCGGTGTAACTACCATTCACGAAGGCGCAAAGCTTGATAACTTAGTCCAAATTGGGCATGGTGTCGAAGTGGGAGCGCATTCACGCCTCGGCGCACAGGTAGGCTTGGCAGGTGGTGCGGCTCTTGGTGATCATGTGGTTATGGCGGAACAGGTCGGGTCAGCCTATCACATTTATATTGGTGACGGTGCGAATATTGGTGTCAATTCAGGTATTCCCAGCAATGTTCCCGCAGGTGCAAGGATGGTGGGTTATCCCGTCGTTCCTGAAGAGGATTGGCATAGGATTGCGATCGCGAAAAGTCAACTTCCTGATCTCCTACGCACTGTCCGTAAACTGGAACAGCAAATTACAGAACTAGAAGCCAAGATTTCCGATCGCAGACAAGGGGCTTAAGCCCCTTGTTCCATCCAGCATAAGAGATTTTGAAAAGTCTTGCGAAGCAAGACTTTTCAAAATCTCTCTTTATCCCATGAAGTAATGTTTATTGATTTTCATACCCATCACGATCGCCAAAGTCCTGATTTAATTAATTTGCAAACTCTGGATGTTACTTCTCAACTAAAAACAGAGAACCTACCCGATCTATGTAGTTTGGGATTACATCCTTGGTTTATTCAAGATTCATCATGGCAAGCAGCATGGTCAAATTTAGAAGCTTTGGCAGAATTGCCACAGGTTGTGGCGATCGGTGAATGTGGATTGGATCGTCATATCGATGTACCTTTAGCATTGCAAATTGAAGTTTTTATCAAACAGATAGAACTAGCCGAGAAACTCCGCAAACCCCTTGTTATTCATTGTGTGAAAGCCTTTGCAGAATTAATTGCCATTCGCGAAAAAACAAAATCTAGAATTCCTTGGATTATTCACGGATTTAATAAAAAGGAAGCAGTATGGCAACAACTTCTCAACCATAATTTCTATTTCTCCTTTGGTGCGGCGATTTTAAGCGATCGCGCTCCTGTGGTGCAGGCGATCGCCACCATTGCCGATGGTAGATTTCTTTTAGAAACCGATGATCGCATAGATATTACGATTGAACAAATTTATGATCGGGCGGCGCAATTACGGAAAGTTCCCGTATCAACTTTGCAAAATCAATTACTCGAAACTTACTCAAAACTTACTCGAAACTGATCACCAACTGACTAGTTTGCTTGGAATCGGTCGCAGGATCAAGTTCATCCATCCCTAACCCGATCTCACTGAGTAATTCTTGGGCAGCCGTGAGCATTTCAGGTTCTAGATTTTTTAAGTCTTCGCGAGTACTGAGATAGGTTTTTAAGGCAGTCATCGGATCGAGGGCTTCGGCAGTGCTGAGATCGGGTAAGCGGGTGCGCGGATTTTGGCTAACGACTTCAGGAATCAGAGCATAGTTATGGGCGCTTTCCATCGCTGCATGGAGCAGGCGATCGTCGATTTGGGCTAGTTGCTCCGCCTTGATTTTATAGATTAACCTTGCGATCGCCTGATCGATCTTCCCTTTCTGAATTGCCTTGAGTAACTTCCCTTGAGGATCCTCCGATTGAGTTACATCAATTTCAATAGTCCGAAAAGCGCGGCTGGGAATTGGACAAAATTCAAACTCAATCTTCCCCTTCTCAACCCCTAGCCAGCAATAGCCCTTCGCTTCATTCTCTTCACCAAAATCCACCCGTTCAATGCTTCCAGGGTAAACCACAAGCGGTTGGGTTGCCAAAATCTGATGACGATGCACATGACCTAGCGCCACATAATCAAACGCCTCGCGGGTGAGCATCGATAGAGGAATGGTGAAGCCCTTACCTGCCGCCAGAAACCTCTCTGCGCCATAGGTTGCGGTATCAACCATCACATGGGCTAGTAAAATCGTGGGTAATTGCGGATCGAGTTGACGGATTTCACCTTCGATCACGACCTGTAGGCGATCGATCAGAAATTGACTCACTTCAGTCATCGAGAATCCTTCAGTTTCCGACTTGGTGAGCAAAGTCGATCGCGTAATCCAAGGTAACGTAATAATCTGGATCTCCCCTGCATTGGTGGTAATGCGATGGGTGGCGATCGTATCGCCTACGGTAAAATTCGGCACGGCAAGACTGCGATAAATCGCTAGACTCGCGCCGCCCACTCCTTGGGAATGTTGATCATGATTCCCCACTAAGAGAACGGTGGGAATCCCTGCATCAGCAAGACGGCGAAATTGTTTGGCAAAGGCTTGCTGCACAAGGGGCGGGGGTGTGGCATCAGGAAATGCATCGCCACCAAAGAGAACTAAATCGGCTGGTTCATTAATTGCGCGATCGATACATATGGTTAAGGCTGCCACAAAGTCTTCTAGACGTGTGTTGAGTCCTGTTTGGGGATTGATTTTGCCATGAGTGGTACTACCAAGGTGAATATCGGAAAGATGTAGAATTTTAATAGCCATGCCGTTGTTCTAATAAGATTTCATTCAAGGCTTGAAAGCGGCGATCGCGGTGAATATTATCAAAATCTGAGTCAGTCTTTGCCATATCACGATCGCTGTCGGTTAATCGCAAAATAATTTTTTGAAATCTCTGACAGATAGAATGGTCGTATTCTCTAACATTTGAACATCCTCGAAGTCCCGATCACCTGTTATCAAAAAGTCAGTATTGGCAGCGATCGACTATAAATTGAATGACTATCTCAGGTATGCCATCACGAATTGCCGCAGATACCAAGATGTTTGTGTCGATAATTACTTTCATTGTCCTTGGCGATAGGCGTTAATTTCTGCTTCGATATCTGCATCTGTAATCTCGTTGACTTCGGGTAGAGATTGAGTCTTTTTACAGCAAAACTCGATCA
>DCSN01000149.1:12269-17768 GCA_002325645.1 Pseudanabaena sp. UBA1465 | reverse complement strand
TTGAAAACAAATTGCTGTAAATAAGGCTTTGAGTTTTTGGCTAATTTTAACTCGGTCATATTCAGGTAAGACAATAATTTGTACGCGCTGTCCTACTTGAAACGGTAAGTTTGAAAGGACAACTCGATCTGGATTTTCTATGGTGATATAGGTCTTGTAGGTTTCCATAGTTTCTAACTGAGTTAAATAAATTTATTAATCCTATTGTATCAAGGCTTGAAAGGGGGCGATCGCCGTGGATGTTATCAAAATCCGATGCTTTTTCTATTTGCTGGTCAAGGTGCAATTATTTTGGCAATGCGGCGCAAAATTTGTAATACAGTCGGAAGATGATTGTCTGGGGGGGAAATAGAAAATAGGGAAGATGGAGCGTATTGTGGTGGTTCGGTAAGTGAATTGGGATGATTTAGTTTTAAAAAGCGATATTCGCCGCCATTAGTGATTAACCCGAAAGTAGTTTTGGTTGAGTTAGGGCTGGCTAGCATATAGGCTAGGGCTTGGGGCATTGCTTTGTGTAAGGAAAAGCTGCTACTTTTGGACTCGATGACTAGTACCCACAGACTTTGTTGGATTACGAGAATATCAATGCGTCCTCGATAGATGGTTTCACCGTCATTGGTGGTTATTGCGATGGATTCTTCATCAGCGATCGCAAATTGGGAGCTATAAAATCCTGCAAGATCGAGTAATGGGGACAATATCGCCATTTTGATAATATTTTCTGAAACTACCGATCGCCGATTGATACGGTCATAAAGTTCGGTAATTCGTTGCAAGTTTTCGCGATCGCTTTCTGTCAGATTTGGTAGATCCTGTTGCCATTCTAAAAAGAAGTTGCGATCGTCGTTACGTTGTAAGAGAAAGTCTTGTTCTAGTCTTTCAAGGCTTGTTTCTTCAGAAATTCGGAGAAGTTGAACCATAACTTTAATTTTCTAATGATATGAATTGATGGATTTCTGGATCGTTGGTGTAGTCGTCAACGGCAAGTAAGGCGGCGATTTTTAGCTGTTGGTTGATTTGAGTGCGGGTAGGTTTTGTTTGAGTTAGCAGTCTTTGTAAAAGTATTTCTGCTATTTGAAAGCAGTCTTCTTGAGAAAGTTTGGGAATGGTTTGGAGGATTTCTGTAGTTGTAATCATGGGTTTCTCCTATTGTATCAAGGCTTTAAAATGTGGATAATTGCTAAATCAAAAGGTTCTCAAAGGGTTTATTATTCCAACGATAGACAGTGAAGTCGCGGCGATCGACTGTCAATATGCGTCCACTGTTTAACTGTTCTGCTAAAACGACTAAGGAGGCATCTGCCATATCCATTGGGAGATCTGCGTATTTTTCCATGAGAACGATCATGCGATCGATGTGTGTTGGTTCAAGGTCGAATATTTGAAAGGCTCCTAAGACAAAGCTTTTTAGAAAGTTGGCTTGGGCGGTGTGGCTGACTGTTGCGGCTAGGAAGTAACAGGTTTCGGTGATGACAGGGAATGTCGTAATCATTGGTTCTTGGATGGTTTCAAAGGCTCTTTGGGCTGCTAAATGGGCAGAATCGCGGCGATTGAAAAGTGCGACAAAGGCTCCTGTATCAATGATGATCATGTTTTTTGAGAATGTAGGATTTGACTACGGATTTGTAGTTAGCTGACAGATCGGGTTCTCCTTCAATACATCCAACTAAGCCGAGTTCTGTAAATATTTGGAGTGGATTTTTTTGTGTGGGTGCTTTATTGACTTGTTGCTGTTGTTGTTGTGAAATTTCTTGCAGGATTAACTGTGCTAGTTTGTCTTGTCTCTCTTGGGGGAGTTTTGTAGCGGCGGTAAAGGCTTGTTCGAGTAGGGTAGTCATGGTGTTTTTTTCCTATTGTATCAAGGCTTGAAAGCGTGGATCGTGAAGGATGTTGTCAAAATCTGAGTCGATCATTGCCATTTTTATCTCCATACGGGAATCCCCATAATGTCAAAGTGATAATCATATGACCAAACTGGCAAATTCATTTTTTCGGATAAAACGGCGATAATCGCGTCTACGAGCGTAATCTTTTGATCGGGATATCGAGATACTTTTTTAACAGCAGCTAAATATTCTTCTTCTGTTGGATTAATTAGATGTACGGAATCAATGCAACTTTGAGTAAAGTTATAGGCATAACTAAACCCTAGACGGTATAGCAATAAGCTGTAGGTTTCCACATAAACTGGAAAAGGGATAAAAACTGTTAAGTTTTCTATCTCAATTCTTTCTAGTTCAAGTTGCGCTCTAGAGTGATATTGATCGTTAGGGTCGATCGCTCCAAAGAGGGGCGTTGTATCAGCAATCAATCCTCTCATGGTTGCTTAGGTTGGATTTTGTTTGCATAGATGAACTCGGCTAATACTGCATCATGATTGATGGATGTATCGGTGTATCCACTACCCTGTGTTGCTGGTGTTAATCGAAATGGCTTTTTAGGTTTTGCTAAGTAGCCTTCTTGGATGAGAAATTGTTGAATTGCTTTTTGGACTGTGGCTGATGATGAGGTTTGATGTTCTTGGGCGTAGTTATCTAGAACATCGGTTATGGATTTAGGTAGTTCAATAGTTATTTGTTCCATAGGTTTGAAATTAACTCGCTGAGGTTAGTTTTATTGTATCAAGGCTTGAAAGCGTGGATCGCGGCGGATGTTGTCAAAATATGAGTTGGTCATTGCCTTTTTACGATCGCTTGATTGTTAATCGCAAAATAATTTTCTGAAATCTCTGACAGATAGAATGGTTGTATCCCCTAACATTTGAACATCCTCGAAGTCCCGATCGCCTGTTATCAAAAAGTCAGTATTAGCCGCGATCGCACAGGCAAGAAATTTAGCATCTTTGCGATCTCTAGGAAAATCAACTTCGATATTGACTTCGATTATCCTTGTAACGGTTTGGAGTAGATCGATCCATTCTTGCTGAACTTCTTCGGTTAACTTGAGCTTTCGCCTTTGCAAGACTTCTGTATATTCAGTCATGATCTCTTGAGAGACAATCCATTCAAATTCGGGGCGATCGACTATAAATTGAATGACTGTCTCAGGTATGCCATCACGAATTGCCGCAGATACTAAGATGTTCGTGTCGATAACTACTTTCATTTTCCTTGGCGATAGGCATTAATTTCTGCTTCGATATCTGCGTCTGTAATTTCGCTGACTTCGGGTAGGGCTTGAGTCTTTTTAAATAAGGCTTTGAGCTTTTGGCTAATTGCGGCTCGGTTATATTCGGGTAAGATGATGATTTCTACGCGCTGCCCTACTTGAAATGGTAGGTTTGAGAGAACAACTCGATCTGGATTTTCTATGGTGATATAGGTCTTGTAGGTTTCCATTATTTCCAACTGAGTTAAATAAGTTTATTGATTCTATTGTATCAAGGCTTGAAAGCGTGGATCGCATCGAATGTTGTCAAAATCTGTGTCGGTCTTTGCGGATCACTAATCTTGTGTCAAGTTCATTAGAAATATTCATGTTGATTACAAGAGGATTGCTTCTTTTTCTATGGATTTAGAGAATGGTGTTTGTTGAAATCTTGGTGTGTTCCATTCTTGACAATTACGGACGATCGCACAAATTACCTCTCCTGTTTCCCATTCAATTTCATAGATTTGATGGCGTAGCCGATCGCGTCGGGATGGATTAACGACACCATCAACTAATATCAAGATATCCCAGTCTGAGTCTGGTCTTGCGTCATTACGGGCGCGGGAACCATAGAGAAATATTTGTGCGGTTGGCTCGATCGCACATACAAGTTCTTTGATACGTTGAAGTAATATTTTGCTTTCCATAAATCGTAACTCTCCTATTGTATCAAGGCTTGAAAGCGTGGATCGTGGCGGATGTTGTCAAAATCTGAGTCGGTCTTTGCTTGCTTGTTATTCTGGTGTGTATTCGATTACAAGGGCGATCGCGATCGTAATTTCCATCATTATCTCTTCAGAAATCCTGCCTAGTTGTCGGATAAACCTTGTGGTATCTAGACCTCTTAGTTGAAGCGTATCAATTGCTGAGACTTTACTTAATCCATTAATGATATCTGGCTCAATCTTGATATGCCAGATGTTTTCCTCAAAATATGGTTTCCAGTCAGTAATGGGAGCAATCAGTTTTATGGGTAATTTGCCGATCGCATCTGAGCTAATCACAACTACTGGTCTAGTTTTACGGATTTCTGCACCAACAGTTGGTTCCAGATTGACTAGCCAGATTTCGCCTCTATTTGGTTTCATTGTGGTACTCAATGATATCTCCTACTCCTAGTTCTTTCCATTCTGGATTTTGTTGATAATGCTCTACCATTTTTTCTGCTTGCTGAGCGAGGATTTGGCGGCGTTGTTCTAATGACATTTTTAGTAAGGATCGGCGAGACTTTTTTCTGGCTTCCAGTCTTCGGAAAATATCATGGGCAATTTCATCTTGTTCTGCCTGTGGTAGTGCAGAGGCGGCGGTAATGGCTTGTTCGAGTAGGGTAGTCATTATGGTGTTTTCTCAAGATTGTATCAAGGCTTGAAAACGTGGATCGTGGCGAATGTTGTCAAAATCTTAACTATCCTAATCCAATGGCAAATACAACACTTTCGTATCCCATTCTGATTGTTCGCTAACTTCAATGATTAGTAACAATTCATCAATTGCTTGCCTAACTGACATTCGATCGCTGACTACGAACATCCCAGCCATTTTTTGATTTTTGAAGAGTCTCTCATAGGCAAAGTCTGGCATTGTGGCGCGATCATGGGTTAGGAGAATTCTATTGTTGTTTGCTGCCCATTCTAGGATTTCTGGATCATCAACGTGCAGCAAATTGACATCTTGCACTCTTCGCAAATCTAGACTTGGTTGTCGCAAAAATAATCCACGCACAATATTTTCGTTAAAGTTTTCGTCACTTAATAATCGCATTACAATTAAGCCTCTTGGTTATTGCGTCTAGCTAATAGGCGCGATCGCACTAGGCTCATATCGGGTTGCAGTTCTTGAAAGCGTTGCTGAACTTTTGCGGCTATTTGTTCTCTTTGTTGGAGATAGGCTTCTATGGCTTCTTGATGGCGAAGGTAGTAGGCGATCGCGCTGTAAGTGTCGGATAGAGATATGGTGGAGTATTGCTGCACAATAGTTTCGGGTGATGCTCCGTCTAGGAATGCTCTGATTACTATTTCTAGAAGCACTCTAGTTTTGCCGATGCGGATTGCTCCTGTTTCGTCTTGTTGAAAGGGTGGGGCTTCGCGTTCTAAAACTATGCTCATGAGTTTATCTCCGTTGATAATTGAGAAAAGATTGTTTACTATTATATCAATGCTTGAAAGCGGGGATTGTGGCGGATGTTTTCAAAATCTGAGTCGGTCTTTGCAGTTTCACGATATCTCTCAGGATTAAGTTGAATTACTTTTTGTAAGTTTTCTAAGGCAAGTTCGATCGCATTTAGCAGAGAATAAGCACAGGCTTTTTTGTAATAAGAACTTGGATCGTCAGGTTTGATTTGCAAGACTT
>DCSN01000149.1:8526-12159 GCA_002325645.1 Pseudanabaena sp. UBA1465 | reverse complement strand
GTTAAAGGATGCGATCGCTTCTTTGTATCTGCCTAAATTAACTAGCGCAATGCCTTGGTTGCACCACACTTCGTGAAAGTCAGGTTTGAGTTCTAAAACCTTGTCATAGGAAATGATCTCTTCTTGATACCTAGCTAAACTACCCAGAGCAACACCTCGTCCACACCATATCAGATAATCATCGGCTTTAAGTCGTAACGCTCTATCAAAGGAAGTAAGTGCATCTTCATATCTGTTTAAATTGATTAGAGCCATGCCGCGACTGAACCATACTTGATAATATTCGGGATTAGATTTTAAAACCTTGTTATAGGATTCTATCGCTTCTCCGTATCTTCCTAGGTTAGCTAGTGTAAGGCTTCGGTTGTACCATACTTGGTAGTCTTTAGGATTGATTTGCAAAGTCCTATCGTAAGAAGAAAGAGCTTCTTCATATCTACCTAAGCATTCCAATGAAAGGCTCCGATTTTGCCATGCTTCATAGTAATTAGGTTGGAGTTCAACTACTTTGTCATAAGATAATAATGCTTCTTCATATTTGCCTAAATGAAATAGCGTGATGCCTCGATTTTGCCATGCTTCATGGTAATTAGGCTGGATTGCTACTACCTTGTCATAGGATAATAATGCTTCTTCGTATCTACCTAAATGAAATAGTGTAATTCCTCGATTATGCCATGCGTTAAAAAATGAAGGATTAAGTGTAATGGCTTGCTCATACAGTTCAAGAGCTTTTTCTAAATCTCCCCCTAAATTGTTATTTGCTTTTTCAAAGAGAAGTGTCGCTTGATAGACTTTGCTGGCAAAATCAGCGCTATCCACTTCTGATGACATTTTTATATCTTCTATTCTTTCTAAGTTAATTTCCACCTGCCAATCTGGAAACTCTTGACCAATCTGCTTACCGTACAGCTTCAGTCTTTTTATGGACTCAATCCCTAATTGCAGTAATCCCAATCGAATTTTTTCTAACAATTGTTGCTGATCTGGTACTTCTACAGATTCCAGCATTACCAATAAGCAGTCATCTTTTTTACTGGATTTAACCGAAATTTCGCTATTATTCAGCCATTGCTTGATAAATACTATGACTACTTTTGCCTCGTCCTGTATGGTGATCTCCTCATGCCAATCTGGGATCTCTTCATTTACACATTTACCGTAAATTTTGATAGTCCCATAAGTATCAACCTCTAGTTTAGTAAAGGCTTGACGAATAAATTCAACCAATTGATTTTGTGGTGGAGTCTTTGCTGCTTCTAGCATAATCCAGAAATAGTTATTCTTCACCGAAGCCTTTGCCGTAATGCCTTTGGGCTGAAGGTTACGATTCAACAAGGCAGCGATCGCTTGAGGCTCTCCCCGTTTTGCATTTTCTAAGATACTTGCCTGAGATTCAGCCATAATAAACGGTATATTTTTGTGATATCGAATTTAACACGAAAAAAGATCGGCTAATTCAAAAACTTCTCAACACAAATGGGCAGAAATCTCTTCGGGAGTCTCAATTACAGTTTCAGCTATGAGCGAACTAACTCTGTGACACTCCCTATATCAGCGTGCTGTATCTAAACTTGCTAATAGGGTGGCATTTCCAAGGCGATCGCCCCTAATTTGCCTTTACGGAAATCATACAAAATCAGCCTTGCCACCTTATCCAGATCACCTTGAAACTTATTTAAAGCCGCGACTTCGTGAATATACTCAATCCCTGAAGTTACCGTCGCGGGGTCAATCACATAGCGACTAATCAATTTGGCATTGAGATTAATTAACAAATCTACAGCCGCCGCCGCCACTAATACATTGTCGTAGGCAGCCTGTCCGATGTCATCACAAATCGCCAATTTCAAAGCAGCTTCCTGATCGTGGAGCAGAGGCGGAATTACCCCTGGAGTATCTAGCAACTCAATTTCATTGGAGATCCTAATCCAGCGTAACTGGCGCGTTACCCCTGGTTTATTGGCGCTTGCCACGACTTTTTTCTTGAGCAAACGATTGATCAAGGCGGACTTGCCGACATTAGGAAAACCCACCACTACGGCTCTAACAGGACGCGGTAACATACCTCGACCTTTGCGCCTTTCATTGACCTTTTCCCCTGCCACCTGAGCCGCTTTTAATAAATCCACCATACCTTTGCCCTCCTGAGCATCGGTGAAGTATGCCATGCGATCTTGCTCAGTAAACCAGCGTGTCCATTGCGATTTTGCCGTTGAGGAGATGGCATCAATGCGATTGCATACGAGAATATGCGATTTTCCTTCTACCCATTTTTCGATTTTGGGGTGCTTGCTAGACATCAAAATGCGCGAATCACGCACTTCAATGACCACATCCACCAATTTTAGTTGTTCTAACAACTGCTTTTCAGCTTTGGCGATATGACCTGGATACCACTGAATTGGGCTTGCCATAGGAAAATAATACGGATAATACGGAGAAGGAGTATTTTTAACTATATACTCTTGTTAAGATATTAAGAAATATTAAGATCACTCTTTGATTCACAGTTGCTTGAATAAGTAGCTGAGCGCAATTAAATATAAAACCCTAAAACCTGTAGCGCACGCGCAGCGTGCGCCACAGGTTTTGGATCTTGGTTTTTAATTATGCCCGACTACTTACATGACATTTTGTGTCATGTATTCAAGCCTTAAAAAACAATTTACTCCAAACTTATTTTTTAATAAAAACCATGATTAAGCCCAACCTACAGATATCTATTATGCAGAAATTTACAAGGCTGATAGGGCGATTCGGCGCGATCGCGATCGCTTTATTGCTGCCCCTAGCGATCGCTTTTACCCATATTCCTGCGGCTCACGCCTTTGACGCACCAGAGCTATTGCCAGAGAAATATACAAATGTAATCGATCTTGGCAAATTTTTGACTGATTCTGAAGAGTTGGCGCTCGATCAAAAATTAACTCAGTTTGAAGAAAGCACAGGTTGGAAATTGCGGGTGCTGACACAGGTAGACCGCACCCCTGGCCGAGCAGTCAAAGACTTTTGGGGATTAGACGATCACAGTGTGATGTTAGTGGCGGACTCACGCGGACGTAATTTATTGAACTTTAGCGTGGGTGATGAAGTTTACCCCTTACTCTCACGCAGTTTCTGGATTGAATTACAATCGCGCTACGGTAATCAGTTCTATGTCCGCGAACAGGGCTATGACCAATCAATTTTGTCCTCAATTGATGCGATCGCTAATTGCTTAGAACAAGATGGTTGCGCCGTCGTCCCCGGTATTCCCCAAGAACAATGGATTCTGACCTTAATTACTTCCATTGTCGGCGGCATAGTCTTTGGCTTTGCAGGGCATCCCCGCAAGGATGGTGAAATCTTTGCTTGGAAATGGGCGCTCATTTTCACACCACTTTGGGGGATGTTGTTTATTTCCTTTGGTTTAGGGCCAGTTCTCACCCGCACTAATGAGTGGGTTCCCATTGTGCGAAACGTGGCTGGCTTTGTGGGTGGCGCAGTGATTGCGTATCTGATTCCTTCGCCAAAACGAAATACGCCATCGCCTGAAGTGCGCTAAGCCTCTAACTACAGCGCTTTGCGCTCAAAACCAGATCAAGATATTTTTTGAAAGTATTGCTTTGCAACACTTTCAAAAAATATCTT
>DCSN01000149.1:0-8471 GCA_002325645.1 Pseudanabaena sp. UBA1465 | reverse complement strand
TTTGATCGGCAATTGCTGTAAGAAAAGGGCAGCGCGAAGCGCTGCCCTTCTGTTTTTAGATGCTTTTGCCAAGGATAATTAAACTTTGTTCGATGCCATCTAGTTCAGCAATGTGAGGTAAAAAGCCCCATTCCTTAAAGCCAAAACTACCAAACAAACGGCGGCTATAGGCATTGTGGGCAAAGACAAAGCCCACCAGTTTAGAAATATTTAATTTGGGACATTGCGCGATCGCATAGCCCAGTAATTTTTTGCCACCGCCTTGACCATGATAATTGGGATCGATGTAAATACTGACTTCGGCGGTTTTGTGATAGGCGGGGCGACCGTAAAACATTTGTAAACTAAGCCAGCCCACAATCTGTTCATTGCGATCGCTTTGAATGTCACGACTACCAATGGTGATCACCCAAACGGGATAGCGATCATTATGCGATCGAAACCAAGTGCGGCGGCTCTCGACGGTGATCGGTTCGAGGTCAGCAGTGGCAAGACGACTGGGGATTGACGCATTATAAATCTCTACAATTGCGGGTAAATCTGTTTCGACTGCCAACCGAATTTGCATAGCGATATACTCCTGATTTCATGCTTTTAAATTTTATAGTTAGGACTTACACAAAAGCACTCATCGTAAGGGCAATTCATGAATTGCCCTTACGATACAATGCGGGTTTCAAGTTGTTTCTGCGTAAGTCCTAATGGTTAAAGAGAGTTGCAGCACTTCGTGCCGCAACTCTCTTTAATCCAACGACAGCTATAGTTTATGATTGGGGAAGTACTGATCGGCGCTGGTTATGGAATTATTTGCTGGTTTGCTCACGACGGTTTTAGGGATAGCGGGTGCGCCCGGAATTGCGATCGATAAAATCGCGACGGATTTTTTGCGTGGGCAAATTGTACGAGCCGATGTTTTAGAAGTGCGCGTAGACAATGCCCCTAACTATCAGATTTTATTGGGTAACGTCGATCGCATTCGGGTTGCGGGTCGCGGTGTCTATGTTTTAGACTTTCTGCGAATTGATCAGGTCGATCTTGAAACCGATCCGATTAGCATTGACCCCAATGTGTTGCAATCTGGGAAAATTGTGTTGCGTCGTCCATTGCAAGCTGCCGTAAGAGTAGTTTTACGTTCTGAAGATATCAATACCGCTTTGCGATCGCCAACGATCCAATCTTCCTTTAAAAGCCTCAGCATTGACATCACGGGAACCAATCGCAATCCTGAAATTATTGACTTGATCAATCCAGAGGTCACTTTCTTAGAAGGCGATCGCATTCGCTTAGCTGCCACCTTGCAGTCACAGCCAAAACCCACTCAACCAAAACCTTCTCCGCTAAATGTGTCAGTTAATGCGGAACTAAAAACCATCGGCGGCACAAAATTACAAATTGTGAATCCTCGCATTGAATTGGAAGGAACCCCTGTTCCCGAAAAAATTGCCCAAGCTTTTGCCCAAGGATTAAACAAAGTGTTAGATTTGCGTCAATTGGAAAGCAAGGGAATTACAGCGCGAGTTCTCAAATTAGAATTTACGGAAGGGAAAATGCAGGTGATTGGTTTTGCCAAAATGGATACTATTCCCAATCAATAGAATCAATAAGTATGACTCAATAATATGACTCAATGCCTTAACCCTAGCTGCAATTTTCAGAATCTAGATCGATCGCTTAACTTTTGTCAGGAATGTGGCTCTAAGTTGAAAATCGGCGATCGCTATCGGGCGCTGAAAATTTTGGGGCAAGGTGGTTTTGGTCGTACTTTTATTGGTGTTGATGAAGCACTCCCTTCCTGTCCGCCCTGTGTGATTAAACAGTTTTTTCCTGCGGATCTGAGCAGTGCCGTCAAAGCGGCGGAACTATTTCACCAAGAAGCAATTCGCCTCGATGATCTGGGTAAGCATCCGCAAATACCGACTTTGTTTGCCCATCTTGAACATGAGGGTAGGCAATATTTAATTCAAGAATTTGTGGATGGACAGGATCTTTTAAAGGAATTGCAACAGCAGGGAGCCTTTAGTGAGGCCAAAATCCGCCTGTTATTATCTGACCTATTGCCGATTTTGCAATTCATCCATGAGCGTAATGTCATCCATCGCGATATCAAGCCTGAAAACATTATTCGGCGGCGATCGCCTAGCACCTCTGGCTCCGTCAAGGTGGGTAGTCATGTATTGGTTGATTTCGGTGCGGCGAAGTATGTCTCAGTGGCAGGACAAACAGGTACGGGCATCGGTAGCGCGGTCTATGTTGCGCCTGAGCAAGTACGCGGTAAAGCCATTTTTGCGAGTGATATCTATAGTTTAGGAGTTACCTGTATTCATCTACTCACCAACGTTTCACCCTTTGATTTGATGGATATGGATGGAAATTGGATCTGGCGCAATTTTTTGGGAAATAATTCCATTAATCGAAGCTTGGGGAATATTCTCGATCGGATGATTTTAGTCGCCCCTAGTCAGCGCTATCAAACGGCTCTGGCGGTTTTAACCGATCTCAAAAATGTCACTACCCCTAGCCCTTCAGCCTATGTGCCGCGTCTAGCACGACCCGATTATCAAGTTAAGCAAAGTGTCATCGCCAAAACTCGGATTACGCCCATCTCCATTCCCAAATCGCAACCCACACCAGCGATCGCGCCCGCATTATCTCAATTTTCCTTTGAGATGGCGACAGTTAGTCTCAATCGGATTGGTCTTGGTAAATTTAGCAAAACTCAATTGCAAATTCACACTAAACAAAAAATCGGACGCTCCTATTTTGAAACCCTCGGTAATGTTCAAGGCAAAGCGATCGGCTTAGAGATGGTTTATATCAATGCAGGAAAGTTCTCGATTGGTTCTCCCTCAAATGAGGAGAATCGCAGCGACGACGAAAACCCGCGCCAAGTAATCAATTTGCCTGCTTTTTTTATGTCACGATTTCCAATTACCCAACGACAATGGAAAGTTGTCATGGATAATAATCCTGCGATTTTTATTGGGAACGCCGATCGCCCTGTGGAATCGATTTCATGGGATGATGCTCAGGATTTTTGTCGAAAATTAGCAGAACATACGGGTAGACCCTATCGATTGCCCAGTGAAGCAGAATGGGAATATGCTTGTCGGGCTGGAACTACGACTCCTTTTTGTTTTGGGGAAGCGATCGCCGCAAATCTGGCTAACTATAATGGCGGTCATAATGGCGCTCATGCTGCCACCACGGAGGTGGGTAGCTATCCCGCCAATGCTTTTGGGCTACACGATATGCACGGAAATGTCTGGGAATGGTGCGCGGACAACTGGCATGAAGATTATGACCTGTTGCCAAAGAATGGCATGGCATGGACGCAAGGCGGCGATCGCAGTTGTCGGGTGGTGCGGGGTGGCTCATGGCGCGATCCTGACCATTATTGCCGTTCTGCTAAGCGTTATCACAATGCCGCTAATCAAGGCGATCGCGCCACAGGTTTTCGTCTAGCGATTACTTTAAATAATAAAAATAATAAGCAATAATGGGCGGCTTCGCCGCCCATTATTGCTTATGTTCTGGAGAAATTTTTGGTAATTTGATTAATAACTGATTTCTTTGACTCAATTCTCTCTAGCAAACGAAACTGCACTAGCGATCGCACCAAATTATGTTCAGGATATTTGATATGAAAATAAATATTTCCTGCTAAATAGTCGGTCAGAAATCGCAAGCCTAACTCAAAGGTAATTACCCGAATCGCATCGTAAATATAGTCATAGTCATATTCCGTAAAAAATGATCTCGCCGTTGAGAGATATCCCTGCAAAATCGCTTCGCAAAGTTCCGTATCAAATTCTACACTTTCCCATTCTTGAATCTCTTCCCCCGCAAGATTGCAGCCCGATCGCAAACAATCGCCAAGGTCATAATGGATTAATCCTGATTTCACCGTATCCAAATCGATCATACTCACCGCTAAATTAGTGCGCTGATCGAACAAAATATTATTTACTTTGGGATCGCCATGCATGGTTCGCAATCGTAATTTCCCCGCAGCTTTAGCATCTTCTAAAATATGGGCTAAATACTGGCGATCGCTGACAAACTTCAAGCAATAGTTAACTTCAGGCGATCGCTGAAGATTCCCTTGCTCCATACTTTTAATCAGAACTTCCTCATACTGTTGCAAATAGCGCGGCGTAATGTGGAAGCCCTCTAAGGTATCAGCCAATCGCTCTGGTGCTAAATCACTGGTCAGAGTATGGAAAGTTCCCAAGGCATAACCAACTTCCCTTGCTTGAGCTTTACTCGCGATCGCATCAAAGGATTGCGAATGAGCAATCAAACTTAGCGATCGCCAAAATTCGCCTTCTTCAGTTTGCCAATAGTCTTGACCCTGTTGAGTGGTCAAGATTTGGGGAACTAACCATTGCCGATCTAGGGGATTATTGGCGAGGCGATCGCGCACATGATCGCTATAAATTCGCATATTCCGCATTACCAATTTAGGTTCACGAAACACTTTTGTATTAAGGCGTTGCAAGATAAAAGATTGAGATTCTATTCCCTCTTCTATTTCCTGTTTTATGCTCTCTTTTGTTTTCTGTAAAGAGACTAAAAAAGTATCATTAATATTGCCACTGCCAAAGGGTTGCACCTTGACAACTTGGTTTTGCTGAGATTTTGATTGAGAGAAGTTTTGGGCGATCGCTATCAGCCGATCAAGTTCTTGATCAGGATTCATATTTTTTTGCTAAATACATTGTGAAATACATTTAGGACTTACGCAAAAGTTGTGAAGACCCTCACCCCTAGCCCCTCTCCCAAAGGAGGAGAGGGGAACAAGAAAAAGCTCTTACTCCCCTTCTCCCAGAAAGGGAGAAGGGGGTGGGGGATGAGGGCAATTTAGAGTTTGCGTAAGTCCTAACATTGTGAAATATAGCGCTTTTCCAGCCAAGGATTGTTTCCCCGCCAAAGGCGGGGAAACAATCCTCTATACCAGTTTGTTGCTATATTTAGCTAAACTGCCTTGTCTTGCTATGCCTCGTATTCCCCAGCTAACCTACGATCGCGGAACCCTGATCCTGCATCCACCGCCCAAGGGGAAAGCATGGATTGAATTTGCCACATGGGACGATCGCATTGAGAAGTTTCGTATTCCTGCAAATCGCTATCGTGAATTAATCTTGACCCTGCGATCAGAAGGCATCGCGATCGAGGACAAATCACGCGCCTATTCTGAGATTGATTTAACTGCTCATTCGCAAATGGAACCCTATCCGCATCAGAGGGAGGCGCTGGCGGCATGGCAAAAAGTCGGAAAACAAGGGGTTGTCGTATTGCCAACTGCCGCAGGTAAAACTTATCTGGCACAACTTGCCATGCAAGTCACCAATCGCAGCACCTTGATCGTTGTGCCAACCCTCGATCTGATGCATCAGTGGTATGCCCATTTACTCGCCGCCTTTCCTGATGTGGAGATTGGTTTATTGGGCGGAGGTTCCCGCGATCGCACTGCCATTTTAGTCGCAACCTACGATAGCGCCGCCATCCAAGCGGAAGCCCTAGGAAATCTCTATGGCTTGATCGTATTTGATGAATGTCACCATTTACCAACGGATTTCTTTCGGGTGATTGCCGAATATGCGATCGCGCCCTATCGACTGGGCTTAACCGCCACCCCTGAACGTAGCGATGGCAAACACGCAGATTTAGAAATGCTAATCGGTGAAGAGGTCTATCGAAAGTCTGCTGAAGAACTTTCGGGGCAAGCCCTCGCTGAGCATAAAATTGTCCAGATTAAAGTTTCCCTTTCCGAAACAGAACGCGATCGCTACGATGCGCTGATTCAAAGCCGCAATCAATTTTTAAAGGAGGCGAAAATATCCCTTGGTAGTTTGGAAGGATGGCAGAGATTTGTGCAAGCAAGTGCGCGATCGCAGGCAGGTCGGCGAGCCATGCTTTCCCATCGCGAGTCCAAGGAATTATCCCTCGGCACAGAATCAAAGTTAAGAGTTCTCGCAGACTTACTCACCCAGCATTTTCCTGAACGCATCTTAATTTTTACCAACGACAATGCTACGGTCTATCGCATTTCTAAAGATTTGTTAATTCCTGCCCTCACCCATCAAACTCCAGTCAAGGAACGTCACGAAATTTTGACCTTCTTTCGCGAAGGGAAATATAAAGCCTTAGTTACTTCCCATGTTTTGAATGAAGGTGTGGATGTACCTGATGCCCGTATTGCCATCCTCCTATCGGGTACAGGTTCCGCCCGTGAATATATTCAGCGTCTAGGACGGATACTCAGGCGAGGGACTGAGGCGAATAAACAAGCAATTCTCTATGAGGTGGTGACGGAGGATACTAGCGAAGAGCGAACTTCAGAACGTCGTCGAGGGATCGAGCGATCGCGTCCCATACCTGCGCCGCAGCAAGATAATGTCGTGCAAATGGGCATTAAATACGACCGAGATATTCAGCGAAAACCCGCGATCGCTGCCGAAGATTCCAATAAATACCCCAAATAAAGGTCGTCGGCACTTTTACCAAAACAGGTTGTAAGGCAACCTGTTTTGGAATGTATACATTTTTTGACGTAAGAAGCCAGAAAAAATCGTTTAAAATAAGTTAGACGGTGATCAAGCGATCCTCACTTTTAAGTGGTAGCTGTCAACAACCTAATCTAACCCTACGGGTATAGAGCATGCTTGAAAGGCAACCATCTTTCTTAAGTTGACTAGGACACTGAGCAGTTAATCGGCAGGAACGTACTTATGCTCACCCAGTAAGTACCACTTCAAGTTCTAGTTGTAGAACGGGTTAGGAACCGACATCCAATTAGCTGTGTCCGAGGGTGCTGACTACTTAGAAATAAGGATTATCTCCCAATGCAACGAGTACCAGTATTAAATCCAGATGGTAGCCCTGCTATGCCAACAAAGGCAAGCAGAGCAAGGCGCTGGTTAAAGGAAGGAAAAGCCAAGGTCTTGCATAACGATCTAGGAATTTTCCAGATTCAGCTAATCGCAGAGCCATCAGGTCACAACTATCAAGATGTGGTGATTGGCATTGATTCAGGCAAATTGTTTACAGGAATTGCAGTGCAGACAGCTAAAAGCACTTTACTAATGCTGCATTTAGTGCTGCCATTTAAAATTGTTACCGACAGAATGACAACAAGACGGATGATGCGTAGAACTCGACGAGCTAGACGAGTCATTCGGACTATTTGTTTCAAGTTGCGTAACCATCGCCAAAAGCGATTTAGTAATCGCAGACAAAAAGGATTGCCACCATCAATCAATGCAAACAAGCTGCTTGAGCAAAGGGTGATTACTGAGTTAAGAAAAATCTATCCAGTTAGTCATTTTGTCTATGAAATTGTCAAAGCTAATGGGACTAAATCTTTTAGCCCTGTCATGGTTGGACAATTACAACAAATTGCGTGGCTTAAATCTCAGTTACCAACCGAGGTTTTGGAGGGCTGGAAAACTTCTATCTTGCGCCGAGAGCTGGGCTTACTTAAAAACAAAACCGACAAATCAGCACAAGAACCCGCTACTCACGCAGTTGATGGCGTAGCGTTGGCGGCAAGTCATTTTATCCAGTATAAAATTGACCGAATCAATCGCAGTGCTAATTGGATTGGTGACGTAAAACTGAACAATTCTCCATTTGTCGTAATAAGCAGACCTCCTTATTCGCGCCGTCAACTTCACTTGTTGCAGTTTAGTAAAGGTGGTGAACGCCGTGCTTATGGAGGATCGACAACGATTAATAATTTTAGGAAAGGAGATTTGATTTTGTATAAATCAAAAGACAAGAATATCGTTGGCTACTGCTCTGGTTCGACAGGTAAAAGCTTGTCCATCAGTGATGCTAATTGGTCACGGTTAGGGCGATTTGCGGCTAGTAAGTGTCAAATTCTTTCCCGTTCTTGCGGCTTAGTCGTTAAAGCGCAGACCCTAACCGCAATTCCCCTTGCCACTATACCGAAAGTTAGTGGCAGTAACCTTGCGGAGGCATGATGGAACTTTCAGCCTACATTTATGATGCTTGGGCTTACGAACAAGCCCATCAGACAAATTCAGATAGCAATTTGCTTACTGACGATGAAATTGACGATGAGAAATATCAAGTAGATCGATTTGTCGGCAAGTCAACAATGCTCAGATGGCGATCTTATTTGCTATCAGCGATCGCGATTACTGGGATGAATAGTTTTAACTTGGGTTTTAGTGATCCCGCAGTGGCGAGCCATGTTCTAGAGCCATCAGTCAACGCAGCCCCTTGGTGTGAACACTTATATCTGTGTAATACCCGTTATATCGTAGAAGTTCAGACTTTATTGGCTCAAAGGGGTTTTAACGTAGGCGAAATCGATGGGGTCTATGGCAGACATACCAAACACGCTGTACTTGAGTTTCAGAAGTCCCAAAAAAATCTTGTGGTTGATGGTATCCCTGGGGCAAAAACCCTAGCACTACTCCGAAATTCGTCTAGCAGGACTCCAA
>DCSN01000038.1 GCA_002325645.1 Pseudanabaena sp. UBA1465 | reverse complement strand
AAACTTTTCAAACACTCTCTTAGGCGATCGCATTATTCAAGTTATCGGTAAATTATCATCAGGGAAATCATCAGGGAAATCGTCAGGGAAATCATCAATAAATAGCAAGACAAAGATACAGGGCAAACTCTTGGAAGAAAAGTTTATACCTGCCACAAATCAACCGCAAGCTGGACAAGGCGAACTACTTAGTACAGAATTTGTTATTCCATTGCAGAACGTAGAACAGGGAAAGATTCTCCAAAAGGCAACGCCTAGAGAGATCCGAGAGAAGTTGGTGGCAATGATTTATAAGGATTTGCTGGGACCAGTGAATGGCGAACGTGAGGAAGTCGATGAGACTAGCCTTACTGAACGCTATCTAGTTGGGGCGATCGCACCGCGTAAACGCTATACCAAAGTCGCATCTAGGGATAAAACTAGCGATGAAACTGGCGATCAAATCGGTGATCAAATAGATCTTACGCAAGAAGAAGATCCTGCTCAACAGGACAATCTGGCGATCGCAGGGAAAAAGAATAGCGATGATGGTGATACGGAGGAGGTCGCACCGCCTAGCAGCTTATTTCCATCGTCAATTGGTTTGAGTTTTTGTGTGGATGGTGATTTTGACGAGATCACAATTCAGGCTATTTGGGGATATTACCAAAAAGGCGAAAGCGAAGTAATTACTAATGATAAGAATAATCCTAAAATTGTTTGGCAACGTACAACAATCAAGGGCGATCGCCTATTCAAATTAGCGGATATTGCGGCAAATGCTGAACAGACAAAGGAATGGTATCCCGATCTTGAAAAAGCTCCTGCGGTAGTCGTGCGGGTGCGTTGTCGTAAAATTGATCGTGATTGGATTGTGACTATCTTTTTGGAAAATCGCCAAACGGAACCTAAGCGAAACCGTGATTCAGCTTGGCTGTTTCAACCAGAAATTAAGGTGCAGGGTAGTAATCCCCATCAGGCAATCTTTATACGCAAACCACTTACTAGCGGTGACAGTCTTGATGGTGATCTGCGCTATGAACAGGAATCTTTGCAACTGCTCTATCGGAATTGTGTTGAATTTGCGGTGGGGCATAATACTAGCGTCCATGCGGAAGTTATAGCTGACAGTTCATCAAGGTCATCCCAACAAGGCGATCGCGCTATCAGTCTTACCACCAGTGCTATTCCTAGACATATCGTTCCCAATACCACGCCACCTGATGAGAAAGAAATCCCTGCGCTCAAGGGCTTGATCTTAGATATGAAGGTACTCGCTCAGGTCGAAACGGAAGCTTTGCCGCCAATCCTCTATCCGCTTGTGAGTGCCTATGAACAATGGTTACGGTCACAGGAAATCAGTAAAGAGCAATTACCAAATAGTCCAATCTTCTATAAACAGGCTGCCGATCGCAATCTCAAGGATTGTCAGATTGCATTAACGAGAATTCGTGAAGGAATTCAGCTATTAGAAACCAATCCACAAGCCGTGGAAGCTTTTCAGTTTATGAATATGGCGATGGCGCAGCAACGGATTCGGAGTCTTTATGCTGAACAAAAGAGACAGGGTAAGGACAATCCTCTCAATGATTTTGAAAGACCTGAGAATTATAGCTGGCGGACTTTCCAGCTTGCTTTTATTTTGATTAATCTCCCCAGTTTGACCGATCTGCACCACAGCGATCGCCAAACCGATCAAAAGGCGATCTGCGATCTGCTATGGTTCCCCACTGGCGGAGGTAAAACTGAGGCATATCTGGGGCTAACTGCCTATACCCTAGCGATGCGACGCTTACAGGGCGTAGTGTCTGGACATGATGGCGAGCATGGCGTGGCGGTATTAATGCGCTATACGCTGCGATTGCTGACGCTGCAACAGTTTCAACGGGCTACGACGCTGATCTGTGCCTGTGAATCTTTGCGCCGCAAAGATGTGACTAAGTGGGGAAAGGAACCCTTTCGGATTGGGCTATGGGTAGGCAATAACAGTACGCCCAATCGGACAGAACAGAGTGAAGAGGCGATCAAACAGTTCAAAGGACAGAATCAGGGACAAAACTATGGTGGCTCCACTGGTACACCCCATCAGCTTACTAATTGTCCTTGGTGTGGGTCGGAAATCGATGCGGGGAAAGATATTGAAGTACTTTCCTTTGAAAAAAATATTGGCAGAACTCTGGTTTATTGCAGCGATCGCCTAGGCAATTGTTTATTCGGTCGTAAGCACTCGCCTAATGAAGGATTACCGATTGTGGTAGTTGATGAAGAAATCTATCGCCGCTTGCCATCTCTGGTAATTGCCACGGTTGATAAGTTCGCGCAGATGCCTTGGAATGGTAAAACTCAGATGCTCTTTGGGAAGGTAAATGGCTATTGCGATCGCCATGGTTTCCGATGTCCAGATCTTGAAGATAGCGATAGTCATCCCAAGAAAGGCACATTGCCCGCCGTTAAAACTAGACCGCATTTGCCCTTACGCCCACCAGACCTGATCATTCAGGATGAGTTGCACCTAATTAGTGGCGCATTGGGTAGCATGGTGGGACTCTATGAAACGGCAATTGATCGCCTTTGTACATGGGATGTCAATGGTCACCAAGTGCGTCCTAAGGTAATTGCTTCGACAGCGACAATTCGCCAAGCTCGTAATCAAGTACATCAACTATTTTTGCGTGAGGTAAAGATATTTCCACCTCAGGCGATCAATATTGAAGATAATTTCTTCTCGCGGCAACGTCCACCAAGCAATGAACATTCTGGGCGTTTGTATCTCGGAATTTGCGCCCCTGGTCGTCGTCTCAAGGCGGCTCTGATTCGGGTATATTTAGTGGCACTATCGGCGGCTCAACAACTGATGGATGATGGTTATGATGCCGATCCTTGGATGACGTTGGTGGGCTATTTTAATTCTTTGCGTGAGCTAGGTGGAACGCGCCGCCTTGTGGATGATGACATCACCACCCGCTTGTCAAAAATGGATAAACGGGGATTAGCGAAGCGCTATCTTAGTCCTAGTCGGATTGAAGAGCTAACTTCGCGCAAAAGTTCTACGGATATTCCCAAAATCCTTGATGCTTTAGAACGCAAGTTTGAGGTTTTGACTGCGGAAGAGAAACGGGATAAACAAAAAGAAAGAAAAGAACAGAAAGATAAGAAACAGCAAAAATTCAATTCCCAACTCAATCCCCTTGATGTAATTTTGGCAACGAATATGATCTCTGTTGGTGTGGATGTGAAGCGGCTAGGGCTGATGGTGACTTGCGGTCAGCCCAAAAATACTGCGGAATATATCCAAGCTACATCACGGGTAGGGCGGAATCATCCTGGGCTAGTTTTGACGGTTTATAACTGGGCAAGACCGAGGGATCTATCTCACTATGAACGGTTTGAGCATTATCACGCCACTTTCTATCAACATGTTGAGCCATTGTCGGTAACGCCTTTCTCTTCGGGTGCTTTGGATCGGGGGTTAGCAGCTCTATTCATATCGCTCGTAAGACTAAGTGGGTTTGAATTTAATGATAACGATGGAGCCGCAAGGATGATTGCCGCAAACTTTGATCATCCTGATGTAATTGCTAGCATGGATGCGATCGCTGAACGTATCAGTCAAAGTTTTCAAAATCCTGACTTAAAGGAAGAGATTCTCTATCAACTGCATGGACTGCGCGATAAGTGGGCAAGTGCCGCAAAGCCCAATGAAGCAGGGACAAGGTTACAGTTTAAGGCTTCCAGTCGTGGCGGTACAACGGTTTCCCTTTTAAAAAATATTGCTCAAGATCCTGACGATTATTTTGCTTGTTTAAATTCGCTTCGCAATGTCGAACCTGCCTCAGCGCTAATCTTTGTCGATCAAGCTCCTGATAATGAAAGCGATCGCTTACCAGAGCCATTCGTTTCTTAAAGCGATTAGCTGTTGGCTAACAGCTAATCGCTAATCGCTTATAATTTTGTAAAGATCCTAAATCCAGAGTTAACTATGGTAGCTACTACTGAATCGCGATCGCTTCCCAAATCTATTGATATCAATCTAAACGATAGCAGTCCATCTAAACCAGAAATAATTTATCCCACATCAGACGGTGAACCCTTGGCAGAAACACAGGAACATAGCTGGGCAATCTTAATGACCCTCAATCTACTCGCGCAATATTATGCGGGTAAGCCAGCCGTTGTCTTCGCAAATCAATTTTTTTATTACATCGAAAAAAAGCCCACAGCGAGAGTTGCACCTGATGTAATGGTGATCTTTGACATTCCTGTGAAGATGTATGGCAATTACAAATTATGGGAAGGGCAACAAACGCCAGCAATTATTTTTGAAATGACCTCCAAAGGGACAAAAGATACGGATCTAAATTTCAAAAAGACTTTGTATGAGCAGCTAGGCATACAGGAATATTGGATGTTTGATCCTTACGGTGAGTGGATTACTGAACAGTTGCGGGGCTATCGTTTGAATGATGACGGCTTGTATAAACCGATTAAAAACAATTGCAGTGAGGTCTTGCAGTTGCGACTTCAGCCAGACGGTTATTTGCTAAGTTTCTACCGCTTAGATAACGGTCAAAAGCTGCTTACTCCTGATGAGTTGCTACTAGCTTCCCAAGAAGCAATGCAACAGCTTGAAGATGCTACAAAACAGGTAGAAGAAGCTACAAAACAGGCACAAGAAGCTACAAAACAAGCGCAAGAAGCTACAAAACAGGCACAAGAAGCTACAAAACAAGCACAAACGGCTGAACAAATGGCGCAAGCAGAAAAGACTAGAGCCGATCGCCTTGCCGAAAAGTTGCGTCAGTTAGGGATTGAATTTTGACAAATAAATATCGTATTGGTGAACTTCGTCCTAGTCAAATTATGTTTAGTTATGGCATCGGCGCGATCTCTGACTTGCCCAACTTAGCAGCGATGGTGATGGGCTTAGAGGAATGGCAACGCCAGCATACTCAAGTAATTACAGAAGATCGATTGTTGGCGGCGGTGCAGGAGCAACTCGGCACACAGGTACAGCAATTAGTCAGTTTACCCATTCCTGAAGAAGAAGCCCGTCACCCTTATCTCAATCATCAACCCAACCTTGAAGGCATTCCCGTTGCGCCGTTTCCAACTTGGATGGTATGCCCTAAGTGCGATCTGCTTGCACCGATTACTGACGGACTTTTTGAATTAAAAACTTTCCGCAATCGCCATAGTGAAGCTGCTTATCATCATACAAATTGCAATAAGGCGATCGCACCGAAAGTGATTCCTGTGAGATTTCTCACCGCTTGCGAAAAGGGACATCTTGATGATTTTCCTTGGCGCTATTTTGTGCATCGTGGGAATAGTGATTGCAAGGGATCGTTGCGATTAATTGAGCCGAGTGTATCGGGAGCCGTGACTGATATTGTGATCAAGTGTGATAGCTGTGCGGCAAGTCGGCGGATGTCCGATGCCTTTGGGCTGTCTGGCAAACAAAATATGCCCCGTTGTCGCGGTCGCCATCCCCATTTACGCAGCTTTGACGATAAATGCGATCGCCAAATGAAAACAATGCTTTTGGGAGCCTCTAATAGTTGGTTTTCCCTGAGTCTATCGGCGCTATCGATTCCCAATGCTGAGAATAAATTAGAACAGTATATTGATAGCTATTGGCTGACCTTGGGAGAAGCTGATAGTCCTGACACTTTAAAAATATTGCTCAAAATTTTACAAAAGCAGGGTAAAGCCTACGAGCTAGAGAATTATGGTATTCAAGAGATTTGGGAGGCGATCGCCAAGCGCAATCATGGTTCTAGTCAAGATTCTAGCCAAGAGATCGATGATCATACTTCTGCGACCGATCTCAAAGCTCCTGAATGGCGTAAATTTCATAGCGTGACGGGGCTTGAGGATCTGGGAAAGGACTGGCGACTGAAGGCGATCGCCCCACCTGTCGATTTTCAAAAGGTAATTTCTAAGGTGATCTTGGTGGAAAAATTGCGGGAAGTGCGATCGCTAATTGGCTTCACCCGCATTCAGTCCCCTGGAGACTTTACCGATACGGGTGAAGTCCCGAAGGAATATCGAGCGCCCCTCAGTCGTTTTAAACCAACTTGGGTTCCTGCGATGGAAGTGCGCGGCGAGGGGATCTTTATCGAATTTAATGAGGCAGCGTTGCAAGCATGGGAACAACAACCCGCAGTCAAAAAGCAACATATCAAGGTCAAAGAAGCTCATAAAACTTGGCTCAATCAGCGCAATCCTGAACTTGTCGATAAAATCTCGACTCCCGATATGCGTTATTTGTTGATCCATTCCTTTTCCCATGCTCTGATGCGTCAATTTGCCCTCGAATGTGGCTACAATGCCGCAAGTTTACGCGAGCGCATCTATGCTCAGGTGGCAAATCGCGATCGCCAAGCACAGGCAGGTTTATTAATTTATACGGCGGCTCCTGACAGTGAAGGGACATTGGGCGGTTTAGTGCATCTTGGCGAAGAACCAAGACTCAACCATCATATCCAGCAAGCTCTTGAGTCAATCAGGATCTGTACCTCTGACCCACTATGCGCTGAGCATGATCCTGAGGGCGATCGGGTTTCTTTGCATTGGGCAGCTTGTCACGCCTGTTTATTTAGTCCTGAGACTTCTTGCGAGAGGGGCAATAAGTTTTTAGATCGGGCTTTGCTGGTTCCCACCTTCTCGCAAACAGATATTTGTTTTTTTAATTAAAAAAATCAAATATAGAGAAGCGACATTTTGTAGGGGTAGAGCATTTGCGCCACAATTTCTAAATCATCACTGAAATCTAGATCTGCAAATGCTCTACCCTCTTCCTCGGTTTGCAGATGACCTTTAATAGCGCTGATTTCTGGGCAGAGCATTCCTGTTGGAAAACTGTGATGTAAAGCCTAAATTTTGGCAGGAATGCTCTGCCCCTACAAATTTTTGCTGAATTGCTGAATTTATGTATAACCCGATTTTTGTTGATGCGCTCAAGGGATTGGCTCTGGCTCTGCCCGATCGCCTGTTGCCTGAATTAATCAAAATCATGGCGATTATTCCTGAGTCTCAATGTGATGCTCAGCCTGACTATTGGAAATATTTGCTTTCGCAAAAGGTGACATCGCAGGAATTGCGCGATCGCCTATATAAGTTTATTTCACTTTGGCAAGAGTTACATCCTGAAGTTAGCTCGGAGTCGCTGCATTTGGCTTTGCTGGCGGCGATGGAGTTGGGGCGCGAACTGCAAAAAAGTTACGAGGTACAGCCGATCTGGACTATGCCCGATCAGGCGGGAGAGTGGAACCGTCAAACGGAACCAACGATTTTAGAGTTAATCCATCAAACCCGTGAGGAGATATTGCTGATTAGCTTTGCGGTTTATGATATTCCTGAAATTGTGGCGGCAATGCGGGTAGCTCTAGCGCGTCAGGTGGTGATTACGATGATTGTGGAAATGCCTGAGCGCTCTGAGAAAATTCCCTTTGGTATTTTGCAGACTTTTCCTGCGGAGATGATTGAGCAGTTACAGATTTATTATTGGGCGGTGGGCAGAAGACCTGTGAATGCCAAAGGGAAGTATGGATCTTTGCATATTAAGGGGGTGATTAGCGATCGCCATCGGGTGTTGATCAGTAGCGCTAATCTGACAAAGTATGCGCTGAGTCTCAATTTGGAGTTAGGGTTATTGACGGATCAAGCAAAGTTAGCGAAGCAAATTCACAAAACCTTTGATACTTTAATTCAAAACCGTGTCCTGATTCCTTTGCGTTAAAACCCAGATAAATAAGCTTTAAATCAATAAATTTGTAAATGGATGACGTTCTTTCCAGCGATAGGTATTAAAATCTCTTTGATCAACAGAAAATATTTTTCCATGTCCTAGATGTTCGGCTAAAACGACAAGAGAAGCATCGGCTAAATCCATTGGCAAATCAGCATATTTTTTCATTAGTTCAATAATGCGTAATGTGTGGGCATCTTCTAGAGGAAATATAGTAAAAAAGCCTTGGTGTAAGCTCTCAATAAAATTAATCGCAGATTGAGTTCCTAGTCTTGAAAGCAATAAATAGGTGGTTTCGGTGATGACACACCAAGTTGTGATTAAAGGCTCATTATTATATTTTTCTAAGGCAATAACTGCTTTTTTGTGATACGGATCGCCTTCATCGATCAGTGCTAACCAAAATCCTGTATCAACTATGATCATATTTCTTTGCCCAGCCTTCAGCAAGGATCTGTTTATAGTTGGTGGATAGTTGTTGATCGGTGGAGACAGCGCCAATTAAGCCGATTTTTTTGAAATTTTCGGAGTTATTGACAGCAGCGTTAAGGATGTCGTCTTCGGTTTTTAGGCTGTCGAGCCATTGCCGATCGCCTTGGGTTGACATTTTCTGTTGCAGTAGCCGATAGCGATGATTGAGGAGGGTACGGGTGAGGTCTTGTTGTAGGGCTTGCCAATCTTCGGTAGTTCCCATTGCTTTGATCTGAAGTAATGCTGTCCATGCTTCATGGGGGAGGTCGCCGCCGAGTTCTACGACTGCGCCTGTAAGTTGCGATCGCGATCGGTTTTCGAGTTTGGCAAGGTGATCGATTTTAGCGATCGTTTCACTGGTGACATGGGCAGATATGGTTTTGCTTTTGTTCATTATCTATAGTTTCTATAGGTTTTATAGATATTATAGGTTGCTTATTAATTTGTTGCGATATGATTGGTTTAATGTTGCATGGAGCAGACTAAATGACACAGGCAGTTATTCCTGAATCGAGCAAGCAGAATGCTCAAGTTTCTAGTAACTCTCTCTATGATGTGGAAACAATTTTGACGGTAAATTTTTGGGAGTAAGTTATGAGTACAAATTTAATGGGCAAGGATACGATTATTACAGAACTGAAGCTATTGAAGGCTGATTTGCTCGATCGCTATGGGATCGTTAGACTTGGAGTTTTTGGCTCGATCGCTAGGGATGAGGCTAATAGTTTTAGTGATATTGATATTGTGGTAGATATGCAACCTAATATTTTGAAGCGCGTTAATCTCAAGATTGAGTTAGAGAGCAGGTTTAAGCGCAAGGTTGATGTGATTCGATATTGGCATGGGATGAATGGCTATCTCAAGGCAAGAATCGATCGCGAGGCTATTTATGTATGATCGTTCGTTTTTATTAGAGTTATTTTTAGAAATTGAAGAAGCCCTAAGACGTATTGAAAGGAGATTTACGGGTATCAGTTCACCTAATGATTTTATCCGTGATGATGATGGTTTAGATCGCTTAGATGCGATCGCAATGATGCTTGTGGCAATTGGTGAAAATACACAAAGGCTTGATAAATATGTATCTCCAGATTTGTTTGAGAAATATGCTGATATTGATTGGGCGGGAATCAAGGGGTTAAGAAATATACTAGCGCATAATTATTTCAGTATTGATGCGGAGGAGATATATCAAATCTGTGCGGTGGAAATAGTTGCTTTTCGGGAGGCGATCGCTAAGCTTCGCCATGATGTTTTTTAGGAGTAAAATGTTTGCTATGGCTTACTCAGGATTAATGTTATGAATGAATTGCGATCGCTTACTTTTGATGGCGCAGTATTGATGCCCGATCGCCTCCAAACATTACTTACAGAGCTAAAGCTCAAATTACAGAAGCTCTATGGCGATCGCTTATTTACATTGTTGCTGTATGGCTCGGTGGCAAGGGGTGAGGCGAATGCGGATTCTGATATTGATATTTTGGTGGTGCTGCGCGATCGCGTTTTACCGATGTCAGAAATTCGGCGGATGGCAGATATTAAGTTAGATTTTTTGCTGGAGTTTGGCGAACTGCTTTCAATTATGCCTATGTCTTTGGATGAGTTTAATGACAATTCTGCTTCGTTTATAAATAGCATTCGCCGCGATGGAATTGCTCTATGAGTGACTTACAAAGATTTATCACATTATCCAAAGAAGAGTTAGAGACAGCGCAATTGCTTGTAGATGCGAGGCGTTATCGTTTATGTTTGTCCCGTTCTTACTATGCGATGTACTATGCTGCTCAGGCTTTGTTATTGTCAGAAGGTTTGGAAGTTTCCACTCATAAGGGTTTAATTAAGTTATTTGGTTTACATTTTGTGAAAACGGGGAAGATTAGCGCCGATTTGGTAAAGTCTCTGGCAAGTGCCTATGACGATCGCCAATTGAGTGATTACAATGTGCGGTTTGAGCCTGAAGAAAATGATGCGCTAATGGCAATTGAGGAGGCAAAAAGATTTACGGAGGCAATTTTTGTATTACTAAACGTCTAACACCGTTTGCCTCTTATCAACGACTTTTTCTTTTTTCTTTTTTCCTTTTGACTTGTCATGCAGTCCTGCTTTGACTTCTTCGGCATATCTTTGATGATTGAGGGCGAGGAGGCGATCGAGGATGTCACGGCGTGCGGTTTCGCTGATGGTGAATCTTAGTCCTTGTTTGGTTTGGTGGAAGTTGTGGTTTAGGGGATTGGTAATTGTTGGTTGGTAATCGGTAATTGGTGATTGGTGATTGGTGATTGCTCCATTACCCATTACCAATTCCCCATTACCCATTACCAAATCTAACCACCCATAGGCTTTCATCACTGCGTAATCCATCTGAATATGCAGTTCGCGAAGTTGCTGGATGTCGATCGCGGTGTCGTTGGGGTCGTGGAAGCGGTTATAGGTTTTGGTGAGTCCGAGTTGGGTGGTTTGCATGATCTGCTGTCGCTGGTTGTAATATTTCTCGCCGATTGTTTCTAGTTCTTTTTCTGTTTCTGGGGTGAGGGTTGGGAATGGGAAGGTTTCAAAGGCATCTGTAGGAGAATATCTCAAGCCACTACCTCCCATTGTTGAACATTTATCCCATGCCCAAAAATCATGTATTGAAGATTGAACAATTGCTAAATCTGAGTTTTTATTAGTAGCTAAAATCACCATAGCTTCACTAAAAACCAAGTTAGTCTTACAGAAACTAAACGCGACGTATTTAGTTACGCGAGATATTGCTAATACTTTATCAAGTGAGGAAATCAAATCATAAAGTTCTTTAGTAGGTCTTTTAAATTGCCACCATCTTTTTGCTGTATCCCCTTAGTGGTGCAGAAAACTCA
>DCSN01000067.1:53577-57041 GCA_002325645.1 Pseudanabaena sp. UBA1465 | reverse complement strand
ATCCCCTCAAACCCAGAAGAGCCCAGAAATGGGAAATAGGAGTTTCTGCAAAAAACAATCACAAAGCTGTAAAACACTCAAGATTATCCAATGACATTGATTTCGGAGAAAAATGGTTAGGTATAAAATGTTCACAAACATATTTTGATGAAATAAGCCCTATCTTTACTCCCTTGAAAGTAATAAAAACGAAAAGTAACTCCAAACAAGAATGGACAACATTACCAAACAAAGAAGATAATATTTATGTTCCGATACTGAATGCTTTTAAAAAAGAATTATGCAGAATATACAAAACATCTCCTGTTCAAGTTGCAAGTGGACTGATAAAGTATCTTGTAGGAACTAAAGATTTTTACAAGGTTATAAAAGGTGTCAACCAGGTAGAGATACAAGCCTATAACTTATATGGTTCTCTTAATCTTCCCTTTGCAAATATTGAGCCCAAATTTAAGACTCCAAGAATCAAGCTCCCTGATGAAATCGTTGATATTTCTTTCAAAGACAATTCAAAAACTACTTTAATAGTTACATTTAATAATGATTGGAAGTTATCTTTCCGAATACATAATGCAAGTTCAAGGATTGAGCCTTCTTTAAAATTTGATATCAATCTTCTAAAAGCTCCCAATAGCTTGTTTACAAATACATTATCTATTTCACATGGAGATTGACATGAACATAGTATCCTTATTCTCTGGTGCTGGAGGCTTAGATAAAGGTTTTGAAGCATCGGGCTTTAATACGATATGGGCTAACGAGTATGATAAATATATTTGGGAAACTTACGAAAAGAATTTCCCTGACACTATACTAGATAGGCGTTCAATTAGAGATGTCACATCTGATGATATTCCTGAATGTGACGGAATTATAGGAGGGCCTCCGTGCCAAAGTTGGAGTGAAGGGGGTGCATTACGAGGAATTGACGACCATCGAGGGCAACTATTTTTTGAATATATTAGGATATTAAGAGATAAACAGCCTAAGTTCTTCTTAGCAGAAAATGTTTCAGGCATGTTAGCAGGAAGACATTTTAGTGCATTGTCAAATATAAAAGAATTATTCATTGAAAGTGGGTATGAATTATCTTTTACGCTACTAAATGCTGTTGATTATGGAGTGCCTCAAGATAGGAAAAGGGTGTTTTTCATTGGAATTAGAAATGATTTAAATTTTAGTTTTAAATTTCCTCAGCCATTAAAACACAAGTTAGTGTTAAAAGATTGTATCTTTGACATCCAAGGTTCAGCCCTTCCCGCAAAAAACAAACAAAAAACAAATGGGGATAAGTGTATTTTGCCAAATCATGAGTATATGACTGGTGGTTTTTCATCAATATATATGTCAAGGAATAGGGTTAGGAGTTGGGATGAACCATCATTCACGATTCAAGCTGGAGGAAGACATGCACCAATACATCCTCAAGCCCCTAAAATGAAGTTTATAGAACAAAATAAACGGATTTTTATTGAGGACAAAGAGCATTTGTATAGAAGATTAAGTGTCAGAGAATGTGCAAGAATACAAACATTTCCTGATGAACATATTTTTTACTATGATAATTTGATGGCAGCGTACAAAATGGTTGGAAATGCGGTTCCTTGTAATTTAGCGTATTGTTTAGCTAAAGAGATAAAACACCAAATAGAAAAACACGAAAAAACATATAACAAATCGTTGCAGATGGACACGCTTTCCGCTCCGCTCCAAGCGTGCTAGTGCGATCGCCGATCTTGTAGGTGCGTTAATGAAATGTAACGAGCCTTATTTTTTGCAAGTATTTAAGTGTAAGACTCTCCAAGCTAGAATAGATGGGTCAAGTCGCAACAAGGTCAAATGTATGGCGGTTCGTCAACGGCGCTACAGCAAAGAAGAATTAGCTCGGCGTGGGCAAGAACTCTATGAAGCTAACATTCGGCAGCAAGTAGAATCTGGAAATACAGGCAAAATCGAAGCGATCGATATTGAAACAAAAGATATGATGCAGGGATAAGTCTATAAGAATTATTAAGCTACGATTCTTATAGTGCGATCGCTGGAGATTTCAACGATAATGGAATTTTAGATAATTTGGAAGCATTCTTGGATATGTAAAAGTTATGGAAGTTAGAGAAATTAAAATCTGTAATGTCTGTCAGCTTTAGTCCCAACGGAAAACTACTGGCTAGTGGTAGTAAAGATAAAACTGTTAGAATATGGCAACTTAGCTAGGTGAAAACAAAATATTATGTTAACCCTCAGTTATCCGCATATCGAAAAAAGCGACCACCAATCCGCACATTTGCAACGCTTGCCGCGCATTAGGATTGCCCAAATTATCATGGACTATATCGCTTATGGTTGGTCAGTTGAGGAAATTTGCCGTCAGCATCTTTACTTAACATTAGCTGAAGCTCATGCAGCAATGGGCTACTATTTTGACCATCAAGAAGAAATTGACCAAGAAATCAGACAGGAATGGCAGCAAGTTCAAGAAAATATGACTCAAGCTGCCAAGTCCCCTTTCTACATTCGTATGAAAGCTAAAGGACTGCTCTAAATGGCTATTCCGTTATATATGGATGTTCATGTTCCTCAAGCGATTACCGAACAGTTGCGTCGCCGAGGTATAGACGTACTGACAGCATTTGAGGACAGATCTCAAAAACTTCCTGACGATCAGCTTTTAGTAAAAGTGACGGAACTTAAGCGTGTTCTCTTTACCCAAGATATTCGCTTTAGAGTTTTAGCTGAAACTTGGCAGATAGAAGGCAAACAGTTTTCAGGATTAATCTTTGGTCATCAACTTGGAGGCACGATTGGTCAATTTGTTCAGGATTTGGAATTGATTGCTAAGGCTTCTGAGCGTGATGAATGGATCAACGCGGTTGAATATATTCCCTTCAAGTGATAGACAAGCACATAACACTGCGTTGGATCTGACCTCTCAAGAGTGATATCTACAAAAGCCGAAGATCCCGTGGCGGCTCAACTCGAACGTTATACCGAACCGACACGCCCGTTAAAGTTATCTATTTCTCACCGCAATTAAGCACCAAAATTACAGTTGATAATTAATTAGCTAGGCATGAGTAACCTAAAAACCAAGAAGCGTGGGTCACGGGCAACCCACGCTTCTTGGTTTTGGGTTTATTTATGCTGAGGTACTTACCATATTTTGAGTTAGCATAAGTTTTAGTTTAACTTGATTAAATCCTTAATTTTCTATGCCCAAGCTATCGAAACCACCCGATCCTAATGATCCCGAATACCAAAACCTTGAACGTAGAGTTAACTTTTATTTGCACTTAGCTATCTATTCCGCTTGTAGTACTTGCATGTGGTTTATCCAATCCATCACTGAAAAAGTATGGATATGGTCAGTATGGGTCGCAGTGATCTGGGCAATATTTATCCTTGGACATGGCATCTGGATATTTTCAAAAGAAAAGCAAACGCAATAAAGAAGGAATTTTTAGTGG
>DCSN01000067.1:44487-53520 GCA_002325645.1 Pseudanabaena sp. UBA1465 | reverse complement strand
CCACTAAAAATTCCTTCTTTATTAAATCGCAAAATCATAAAGTTACGGTGAATAAAATGAGTACTTCAGAACGTATTGAACAACTAGCCGCCGCGATCGCTGAAGATATATATATCGACATTGCGAAGTGGCATTTATATCTGAATGATGCCCATTTGCATCGCCCTCTTGCTGAGAAATTTTATCCGATGATGGTGGCTGGTATTAAAGCGGCGGATGTTAGCCAAGTCTTAAATGATACTAAGATTGCGATCGGTGGCGGTAAGCGAGAGATTGCTCTTAGTGACTTGATTCCTAGTTCTTGTCAAAGTCGATTGTTAAATATTTTAGAAGAGTTTGAATATTAATCCTGCGCCAACTCCTGCCCCGAATCCTGTGTTCCAGTCAATGCGCCGCCGTTTGGCGCTTTGGTACGCGATTGTTACGGCAATTTTGCTGATTGTCTTTGCGACAGGATTCTATCTCTATGTACAGTTTACTTTGATCGATCGCATTGATGACACGATCGATCATGTGGCGGAAGTAATTGAGCGATCGCTAATTCGTTCTAACTTAATTGACTTAGAATCAGATTTTAGTCGGAGCTTTTCGGCAAATGCTCAAGCGATCGATGCCGATCATATTGACATTGACTGGTTCAGCCCTAATGGAGAAATCCTCTGGACAACTAATGGAAATTCTGATTCTCTACAACAAAGAGAAAGAGGAATTTTGCAGCCTGTTTATCGCACTGTCCATTTATCAGAAGCTGAACCACTCCGCCAGATGACAGAACCAATCGTGATTAATGGCAAATTATTGGGATATTTGCGAATTAGTCATCCTTGGTTTGAAGTTACTAAACCAGTAAAGCAGCTATTTCTCGATCTGGCGGTCGGGACAACCCTGATGGTGGGCGTGGTACTGCTCTGTGGTTGGTGGTTAGCAGGAATCGCGATGGAACCTGTGCGCGAATCTTACCAACGTTTGAAACAGTTTACTGCCGATGCTTCCCATGAGTTGCGAAATCCGATCGCGGTGATTCAAACCAATGTCCAAGTCGCTCTTGCTGATCCTCATCCTGATTTAGAATTTCAAAAATCGCAGTTAGAAACAATCGAGCGCATTACCCGCCGTTTGGGAAGATTAATTGAAGATTTATTATTTCTGGCGCGGCATGATGGCGGCATTACTAACCAAAAACGTGAGGTTTGCAATTTATCACAAATTTTGAGTGAAGTTGCCGAAGAACAACAGGCGATCGCGCAGCAAAAAGAAATTACATTGGAATTACCGAACTCCAAGCAAAATTTATTAGTATCAGGCGATCATGATCGCCTAGGGCGCTTGTTTACAAATTTGATTAGCAATGCGATCGCCTATACGCACAAGGGTGGCAAGGTAGAAATCATTACTCAAACCAATTCTCAAAATCAAATCAAAGTTCACATCAAAGATACAGGCATTGGCATTCCTGAAGCAGAGTTATCCCAAATTTTTGAGCGATTCTATCGCTATCAACCTCAGAAAAGTAGTAAATCTAGCTCGAAATCCGCAAGTCCTGGTACCAGTGGTTCAGGATTAGGTTTGGCGATCGCCTTGGCGATCGCCGAAAGCCATCAAGGACAAATCAATGTGGAGAGCAAAGTCGGAAAGGGAACTATATTTACAGTCAATTTCCCCTTAAATGTATAGCATCTTGTCTTTTGTCGTTCTTAGGGTATAGGGTAAGCAATGCCACTTCCTTGGGCTGAAAAATGCTATGTCGAATAAACGAGTGGCGGCGGGATCTCGTCGCCACTCGTTTATTTTTGCTGAAAGAAATGCAACATTTGCAAAATCTAATGTCAGAATTGAAATAGGTAACTTTAGCTAATGGTTTATTTCAATGTCTTCGGAACATCCGCCAGTTATGTTGGTGGACGGCTATAACGTGATTGGACTATGGCGGCACTTGCAGGAAACTCGCGATCTGCAAGGGTTTGATGTTGCGCGATCGCTTTTAACTGAGACGATGGTGAACTTTAGCGCCTATCATGGCTATAAAACCACCCTAGTATTTGATGCCTATGTTCAGGCAACTCCTGCCAAAGCAGAAAAAATAACGAAAAATCTTAGGCTATACTTTACCGATCATAACGAAACTGCGGATACCTATATCGAGCGTCAATGCGGCAAATATCGACGCGATCCGCTTAGGCATTTAAAAAGAATTATCGTAGTTACTTCCGATCGCGCTCAGCAACTTACCGCCGTGGGTTTTGGCGCAGAGTGGCTATCAGCGACAGCATTAGAACAGGAAGTGGAAGCAACTTTGCGATCGGTGCAAAGTCGGCAAAAGCCTAAGCAAGCAAATACGAATAATCTCTTGGGTAATCGCATTGATAGTCAGACTAAAGATAAATTAGCAAAGTGGCGCAATCGATTGAATTAGCGTGAATTAGCGAGTAGGTTAGAAAAATACTAGTTGTAGCTGTAGTCATTCATGCTATGAGCAAGGGGCTTAAGCCCCTTGCTCATAGCATGGTTAGATGTCCTATGTATCTTGGCTATTGCTATAGCAAAGCTTAATTAAGCCAGCCAAAGAGCGAAAACGTTAACAAGAAGGAGGGAAAAAAGCCACCCTTCAAAATTAGAAGCTTAGTGTCATAATGAGGCAGACTTACTAAACGAAATCAACCTCGAACGGCAATGGCACCGAAAAATTCCTCTGCGACGGCAAACAGTCAAGCTGATAAGACGGCGGCGATCGCTCAAGCAGCAAAATCTAGCATCAGCCCTGAGAAAAAGAAGGCGCTCGATGCGATCATGCAAAAGATCGAGAAGGATCATGGGAAAGGCTCGATCATGCGATTGGGCGATGCTACGAATATGCGCGTTGAGACGATCCCTAGTGGCGCTTTGCCCCTCGATCTAGCCCTTGGTGGTGGGTTGCCCAAAGGACGGGTAATCGAAGTGTATGGACCTGAAAGCTCTGGTAAAACTACTTTAGTGCTTCATGCGATCGCTGAAGTCCAAAAGCGCGGTGGCATAGCCGCCTTCGTTGATGCAGAACACGCCCTTGACCCGACCTATGCCGCCAACGTTGGGGTGGATATTGATAACCTGTTGATTTCCCAGCCTGACTCAGGGGAAATGGCGCTAGAAATTGTTGATAATTTGGTGCGATCGATGGCCGTCGATATCATTGCGATCGACTCCGTGGCCGCCCTCGTCCCCCGTGCGGAAATCGAAGGGGAAATGGGAGCTTCCCATGTTGGTTTACAAGCCAGATTGATGAGTCAAGCTCTGCGTAAAATTACGGCAAATGTGGGGCGATCGAACTGCATTGTCATTTTCTTGAACCAGTTGCGTCAAAAAATTGGCGTATCCTATGGTAGCCCTGAAATAACCACAGGCGGTACGGCTCTGAAGTTTTACGCCTCAGTGCGTCTCGATATTCGTCGCATCCAAACCCTTAAAAAAGGTACGGAGGAATATGGGATTCGGGCAAAGGTCAAGGTTGCTAAAAACAAAGTTGCCCCACCTTTCCGTATTGCTGAATTTGACATTATTTTTGGTAAGGGCATTTCCACCCTCGGCTGTCTGGTTGACCTTGCTGAAGAAATGAGTATCATCGTGCGTAAAGGGGCTTGGTATAGCTACCAAGGCGACAACATCGGTCAAGGTCGTGATAACACGATTAAGTATATGGAAGATAAGCCAGAATTTGCTCAAGATGTCGAAAGGCAAGTACGCGAAAAGCTCTCCGCAGGTGTGGCGGTTTCCGCAACTAAGGTTGTGCCTGAAGAAATTGAACCTGAGGATGATGAAACACCTCCAGACGATTTCTAGAAGTCATTAAAAAGAAAGGGACGCAATGCGCCCCTTTCTTTTTAGAAGACTAACATTTCCCTAATTAGCCACTTGTTGTCTTTTTTAACCAAGTCATACTCCACCGTATAGTTAGAATTTTCTTTAGATGCGCTGCGATCGAGTTCACCATTGTTAAAGTAATTACGAGTTTCAGCAATTTTGGCAATTACCTTAGCTTTACTATCACCGTCAGGCGTTACCTTATCGACTTCGCTCGATTTCACTTGATACTGCAAATAGGAGTTACTGGCTTTCAAATCCTTAGCACGCGCTTTCCAGTCAGTCAGCGCAGGATCGGTCAAAATTTCATCTAGGAGATTATCTTCATAGGAATTGCCTAAGGCTTTTGTCTTCGTGGCTTGCCATGTTTCGATCACCTTCGTGGCAGTGTCTTTATCTAAAGGACCTGGTTGGGCGATTGGTACTGAATTATTTTCTTTGAGCGCTTGAACGATGGGGGCAATATTTTTTTCCAGTGGTACTAAGGCATCGGTGCGTGATACACCAGTCAAGGCTCGAAAAGCCCAAACCACTACGGAAAGAGAGCCTGCTAGTAAGGCGATCGCGATCGCAATTACGGTAACTAGACGACCAACATTAAATTTGCGTTTAGAATGGGATGAATGGTTAGAGCCATTAGCTAAACGATGGCTTGTTTTAACGGATTCATTATTATTTCTGCTTGTATTTCTGGCGGGAGAAACATTGCTAATCCGAGGCGATCGCGGCAGGTTTTGAGCAAGATTACCGCTACCATTGGACGATCTATAGTCGGGACTCTCAAGGACAGGAGCGCTAGAACGCTGAAAACGGTTGGGACTCTCAGGCACATAGGTGGAGAGTTTGGGTTCATTACCGCTAGTTTCCAAATCTCGTTTTACGGGCGGGGTGTCATCCACAGGAGAAGTCAATCCGAAGCGATCGCCACCGACAGGGGAAGTCCAATCTGAGGACATTGCGCCTGTATTGGGCAATTCTTCGAGATAAGCTTGCACCTGTTCATCAGCAAAGTAATCCTTGAGCGAAACAATCTGATTCATCAAATCTCGGAAATGTGGATAGACCTCTTCTTGTAACCAGCGCTCACTATATAAACACAGACCAGGCAGGAGATCGGGCGCACCTTCAGAGTTTTGGCGAATAAAAGCAATTTGATCATCTTCAGAACTGTTATCGATCGCCGCACTTGCCTCTTCTGTTTGTCCGAGGAGTAGGGCGCATACTGCCTTTTCGAGATATATATCCTGCTTAGCACTGAGTTTGACGAGCAAGCCCTTCGCGCGACGAATCAAAGCGGGTTGGCGTTGGGAAAAGCCGCGAGCAACTAAGGAATAAACCGCTAAATAAGTCGCTACCGATGAGGGGCGACGCGCTTCTTCTTCAAACAAAGTTTGCTGCTCGATCGCTGTCATGTAGCTGCGTAATTGCTGGATAAATCGCAAGAAATCATCAATACCAAGGCTGGAATAGTCATTGCCTGAGCCATCAATGCCCCGACGAGCATCGAGCATTTCTTGCAAAAGTGCCATGCCCTTGCGATGTTCATTGGTGTGATTGTCAGGGGATGCTAACAATTCCAAAATGCGATAGGGGCGCAGGCGAAATAGATCAGCTTGAATTTCACTGCGAATACTTAGAAATAGCCCTTCCCGCAGCAAAATATCTTGGGCTGCTTCAAGGGAAGAGGCGGCGGTTTCGTATTGACCTTGTTTCCAATATTCGCGACCGAGATCTAAAAAAGATAAGGAGACAGAGAGTAATAAATCAGGATCGTGAGGTGAGATTCTTGCGGACTGATACTCAGCTTCTTCGGGATCATAATAGGGTTTAGCTAGGGACAGCACCTTGTCGGATTCGCCCAGTTCATACAAAATTAGCAATAGCCCCGCAAAGTCTTTTTCGTCGGCTTCAATTTGTGGGGGCAATGTGACAATGGATCGCACATTTGCGCGATCTTTTTGGCGATCGCTTAACCGATCGCTAATTAGCTGGTCATCACTAGCGCTCGTATTACTAGGATTAGTATTTGCGCTTTCAGTCAGAATTTCATAGGCTTTATCAATGATGCGCTTGCGAGAGGCGATCGCGGCATCAGAATATTCTCGCCTTGGCATAGAGAGCAGGCGATCGCGGTGGGCATGATGAATTTTATCCAGCCCTGATAGGTGTGTTAAACCAAGAATGCGGTAACAGTCTAGGGGAACTCTCACTTTGCTTTTCTACCCAAAACTTCAATTGGAAATGCCGATCCGACTGCCGATAATGCCAACCTATTTGCCTCTCAAAAAAAATGCTCCGTACCTAGCGCACTAAGACACTGCACTAAGACACTGCACTAAGACACTTGATTCTACATATTCAAAAAATAAAGTACATAGAACGCCCGAATTATACACTAAGACAATCAAATCGGCGATCTCAATATCTGTAAAACTTGTATTTAGGACAATGGTCAGTTAGGGACTTGCGACTTAATAAAGTGCCAAATATAAAACCAGAATCGGTGGGGCAGCGAAGCCGCCCCACCGATTCTGGAAAATCTGGATTGGTATTTTATTTTCTCGCAAGTCCCTTAAGACGTGAGGTGTAAAATAGAGGAGCAGTGGTTTTATAGCGATCGCAACGTGATCGACTGAGTTTGGATTTAGACACTGAAAATGTTAACGTATTCATATAAATTTACAATTCATCAAGCCTTATTTTGGTGACTTATTCCTGATGGCTAAATGTGTAATTAATCGCCGCGCCGAGTTTTCTGCGAGTCATCGCTACTGGCTACCCGAAATTCCCGATGAGGATAATCTCGCCAAATTTGGAGCCTGTACCAACTTTCCGCCCCACGGTCATAACTATGTTCTGTACGTTGGGATGCAGGGAGAAATTGACCATACGGGCATGGTGCTAAACCTTTCTGATGTGAAGCACACGATCGCCCGTGAAGTGACAACTCAACTAAATTTTTCCTATCTCAACCAAGCATGGGAGGAGTTTCAGCAAACCCTACCCACCACTGAAAATATGGCCCGTGTAATTTGGCAGCGTTTAGCGCCGCACTTGCCACTGGTCAATATTCGCTTATACGAACATCCTAAACTCTGGGCTGACTATCAAGGTAACGACATGCAAGCAAATTTAACGATTAGCACTCATTTTTCCGCCGCCCATCGCCTCGCCTTGGATACACTTTCTCTAGAAGACAATACGGCTATTTACGGCAAATGCGCCCGCGTGCATGGTCATGGTCATAATTACCATTTAGAAGTTGCTATTTCTGGTGAAATCGATCCTCGGACTGGCATGATTACGGACTTGAGTGATTTTCAAAATGCCCTTAAGGAATATGTCCTTGATCCGATGGATCACACTTTTTTAAATAAAGATATTCCTTACTTTGCCGAAGTTGTGCCGACTGCCGAAAATATTGCGGTCTATATCCAAAAGGTACTAACCCAGCCAATTCGTGAGATTGGTGCGAAATTGCATAGTATCAAGTTGACCGAAAGCCCCAATAACTCCTGTGAAGTTTATGGCGAATATCAGCTCTCAGATATTGAGCATTCTCTAGAAGAAGCGCTTGCAAAAGCTGCTTAATTTAGATAATCACCCTTCGGGTGATTATCTAAATCTAATTTTATGATCTCAAAGCCGCAACAGCCAAAATCACAGGATGCCGTCCTTGGTGGTCAAGTGCCTCCGCCGATGGGTGCTGTGGTTTTAGGCGGTGTTGAGGGCGTTAAAAGAAGATTAGCTAGTCCTGCGATCGCGCCCAGAATTTCGGCTTTGCGAGAAGCCCTTAACTATGGCGGGGTGGGTTTAAATCTAGTATTGCAAGCTCTGGATGATCAATCTCTCAAGGTTCAGCGTACGGCGCTAGGTTTGCTGTGGCGGCGACCTGAAGCCCATATTCAGCAAGTCGTCGCTAACTATAGTCAATACCATCTCTTTGATATTGTTAACACCTTGCAAGGTCATGAAGAAGCGATCGCCTCCCTTGCTTTGTCTAACAATGGGCGCATTTTATATAGCGCTGGAGCCGATTTTACGATCAAGGTTTGGGATTTAGGCAGAGACAAAAATCAACCCAAAAATCAACCCAAACAGATCGGCGTAATTCGTGGTCACGATCATATGGTTACGTCGATCGCCCTGAGTGCTAATGGCAGAATTTTGGCAAGCGGCAGTCGCGATAAAACCATCAAACTTTGGGATGCGCGATCGGGCAAAGAACTACTGACCCTAACTGGACATATTGGCTATGTGAATTCGGTGGCGATTACGCCCGATGGCAAAACCCTTGTTACGGGTAGCCAAGACACGACGATTAAACTTTGGGATATTAGAACTGGCACAGAGATCCAGACTCTGCGCGGTCACACCAGCTTGGTGGATTCGGTGTCGCTTAGCCCTGATGGTACGGCGATCGCTAGTTGCAGTTGGGATACGACTATTCGAGTCTGGGATTTACGATCAGGCAAACTACGTTGGGAATTTATCGGACATTCTGCGCGGGTGCTTTCCTTTGCCATCAGTCCCGATGGACGCACCTTAGTAAGTGGTAGCCTCGATACAAGGATCAAGGTGTGGGATCTGCAAACAGGTCGAGCAATCCGCACCCTCGAAGGACATTGGGGCTGGGTCAAGTCCCTAATTATTAGTCGTGATGGCAAAACCCTGATCAGTGCTAGTTACAAAGAGATTCGGGTATGGAATTTAGAAACGGGGGAACCTATTCAAGTACTTAATGGGCATATCAATTTGATCAATGCGATCGCGCTAAGTCATGATGGACAAACCCTTGTCAGTGGCGGTGAAGATTGCAACATTCATGTATGGAGTGTTCCGATCTAAAAGCTTTAGCGCACGCTGCGCGTGCGCTAAAGCTTTTAGGGTTTTATTAAGACTTAGGCTTGCTAAGAACAAACCACCAAATCTCTGCACCAATTAAGCCAATCCCGCCCACAGTAACTAAAACTTTATTCATTAAGGGTTGCTCGATCGCTTTGAATTCTGTAGTTTTACTAGTCTCAGTCTGCATATTATGATCATCAGACATTTTTTGAGAGGCGATCGCCCCAGAGATCGCTCCCAATAGAAAGCCAATGCCAACAAGAGTTCCGAAAAATGTAGCTTTTTTTAACATGATTGTTTTTTTGTTATTTTGAATTTTAAGCCGATCAAAACCCAAAAAATGTGAGGCGG
>DCSN01000067.1:31720-44436 GCA_002325645.1 Pseudanabaena sp. UBA1465 | reverse complement strand
CCGCCTCACATTTTTTGGGTTTTAAAATTCTTCAATCGCAAAGCATTCGTCACCACGGAAACCGAACTAAATGCCATCGCGCCGCCAGCAATCATCGGACTGAGTAGCCAACCAAAGAAAGGGAAGAGAATTCCTGCGGCGATGGGAATGCCGAGAATGTTGTAGATGAAGGCGAAGAAGAGATTTTGGCGGATATTTTGGATCGTGGCGCGAGATAGTTGGATGGCGGTAACGATGCCTTGCAAATCGCCTGAAATGAGGGTGATGTCACTAGCGGCGATCGCCACATCTGTACCCGTACCGATCGCAATGCCAACATCTGCCTGAGCAAGGGCAGGTGCATCATTGATGCCATCACCCACCATTGCGACAATTTTATCTTTTGAGGAGCCTTCATTTTGTAAACGCTGAATTTGCGCTGCTTTTTGATCGGGGCGTACCTCCGCAAAAATGCGATCGATGCCAACTTCGCGGGCAATTACTTCCGCAGTGCGGCGATTGTCGCCTGTGAGCATCACCACTTCTAAGCCCATGCGTTGCAGTGTGCGGATCGCTTGGACTGAAGAAGGTTTGACTGCATCGGCAATACCCATTACGCCTTGGATTTTGCCATTGATGGCAATCCAGATCGCGGTATTACCTTTGCTTTCTAGATCTTCCCAATTTGGTTCTAAGGATTCTGTGGCAATTCCCAATTCCTGCATCCAGCGATAGGTTCCAATTTGCACTAAATGCTCACCAATGTAGCCACGCACGCCACTACCTGTGATCGCTTCAAAATCCTGAGCATCGGTCAAGTCCACCTTGAGCGCATCAGCATAATGCACAATCGCTTCGGCTAAAGGATGTTCGGAATAACGTTCCACGGTGGCAACCATGCTTAATAATTCTGAAACTTTACTATCAGGCATTCCCTCGGTAGTTACAAAATGAGTTACGCTGGGCTTCCCTTGGGTAATCGTTCCTGTTTTATCAAGAACAATCGTTTGCAAATTATGCGCCTGTTCCAAACTTTCCGCACCCTTAATCAGAATTCCATTCTCTGCACCTTTGCCCGTTCCCACCATGATCGAGGTGGGTGTCGCTAAGCCCAAGGCGCAGGGACAAGCAATAATTAGCACGCCGACCGTAGTAATCACCGCAAGGGTGACATTGCCCATGAAGTTATACCAGATGATAAAAGTGGAAATGGCGATCGCAATTACGATTGGCACAAATACACCCGTCACGCGATCGGCAAGGCGTTGAATCGGAGCTTTGGAACCTTGGGCTTGTTGTACTAATTTCACAATTTGCGCTAAAAACGTGTCTTTACCAATGCGGGTAGCGCGAAACTTGAAACTACCAGTTTTATTGATGGTTGCGCCGATCACTTCATCTCCAACTTTCTTTTTGACCGCGACACTTTCGCCAGTCACCATCGCTTCGTCAATAGTAGAACTTCCTTCAATAATTTCGCCATCAACAGGAATCTTTTCCCCTGGACGCACCAAGATCACATCATTGATTTGGACGGCAGCGATCGCAATATCTATTTCGCGACCATCTCGAATGACCCGCGCTGTTTTCGCTTGCAAACCCATTAACTTTCGTATCGCCTCAGAGGTGCTTCCCTTAGCACGATTCTCAAAGAGCTTACCGAGCAGAATCAAAGTAATAATTACGGCGGATGCTTCAAAATAAACATCAGCAGTTAAGCCCTGCGAAGTAAAAAATTCTGGCTTAATCGTGGCGAAAATAGAATATCCATAGGCGGCTCCTGTACCAGTGGCGACTAATGTATCCATCGTGGCGGCGTGATGTTTAAAAGCTTTGCCAGCATTGATATAGAAACTCGCACCACACCAAAACTGCACAGGGATAGTCAAGCCCAATTGCAACCAAGAATTGTGCATCCATGCAGGAATGAATGGCAAACTCAGTCCTGTCATCATCGGTAAGCCACCAATTACCAGAAATAGACTAATCGCACCACCAATGATCACCTTGCGATTGAGATCATGCTCTTCCTTTCGTCTGGTTGCCTGTTCCTCGTCATCATCAACTAAGGGATTTTCTTCTTTCAGTAATTGCGAAGAATAACCTGCATCTGCGATCGCCTGTTGAATCTTGTTAACGTCAACGGTTCGGGGATCATAAGTGACAGTGGCTTGCTCTGCGCCAAAGTTGACATTACATAGCTCCACACCTGAAAGATTGCTAACGACTCTTTCAATACTATTAGCGCAGGAGGCGCAACTCATCCCGCGTAATTTCAGCGTAATCGTTTCCATGTTTACCTGTAGGTCTGAAACTCAACTTGTTGAATGCAAGTAGCTAGGCGCAATTAAATATAAAATTCTAAAACCCGTGGCGCACGCTGCGCGTGCGCCACGGGTTTTAGACCTAATTTTTAATTGTGCCTTAGCTACATTCATGATAATTAGAAAGGCTCAATTATTTGGAGGATGCGTTAATGCAACGTAACGCATCTATTCGGTAGAGATAATGGCTTGGCGACAAAAACACCCTACGGCTAACCCTACCTCAATCTTGCCCCGTACTGCCCATAGCAATGGGATCGCTGTGATAAGCTAACAGTGTTAGTGTCATTAACACGAATAAACATGGATCGACCTTCTCGCTCTGTTCCCCGCGCCGCACAAGCCGCCTATTACGGGGATTCGTCATACGGACGCACACCGCCGCCTGACTTACCTTCGCTATTGCTAAAAGAGCGGATTATTTACTTTGGGTTGCCTCTTGTATCACCCGACGAATACAAACAGCAGCTTGGTGTCGATGTTACAGAATTGCTCATCGCCCAACTTCTCTATTTACAATACGAAGATCCCGAAAAACCGATTTTCCTCTATATCAACTCCACGGGGACATCTTGGTACACAGGTGATGCGATCGGCTTTGAAACCGAAGCCTTTGCCATCTGTGACACACTCAACTACATCAAGCCTCCCGTCCATACCATCTGCCTAGGGCAAGCAATGGGAACAGCAGCGATGATCCTCGCCAGTGGCACTAAAGGTTTCCGCGCCAGTTTACCAAATGCCACCATTGTCTTGCACCAAGCTCGCCGCCAAGCTAGAGGCCAAGCCTCTGACCTGCAAATTCAGGCAAAGGAAGTTTTGACCAATCGAGAAGCGATGTTACGCATCCTATCGCGCACTACGGGCAAGTCTCCTGAAGTGCTAACCAAAGATATGGATCGGATGTTTTATATGACTCCCGAACAAGCCAAGGAATACGGCATCATCGATCGCGTTCTTGAGAGTGCCAAAGATTTACCGACAGCAATTCCTCCTGCCCTTGTTTAGAAGCAAATATTTAGGATGTGAGGCGCGTTGCGCCTCACATCCTAAATATTTGGTTTTTAGAGATTTTTAACACTTGAACAATAATCAACAAACCTATGCCTATCGGTGTTCCTAGAGTTCCTTATCGATATCCTGGCGATTCCTACACGCAATGGATTAGCATCTACGAGCGTCTATCGATGGAGCGCATCATTTTCCTAAGCGGAGAAGTTTCCGATGGGATGGCAAACTCCATCATTGCCCGTCTGCTCTATTTTGATTCTGAAGATCAAAATAAAGATATTTATATGTATATCAATTCCCCTGGGGGATCGGTTTCCGCAGGCTTAGCGATTTTTGACACCATGCAGCATATCAAGTCCGATGTGACTACTATTTGCGTGGGCTTAGCAGCTTCGATGGGTTCCTACTTGTTAATGGCGGGTTCTAAGGGTAAGCGCTATGCTTTGCCCAATGCGCGGATCATGATTCACCAGCCTTCGGGGGGGACTCGTGGTCAAGCTTCGGATATTGAGATTGAGGCAAGGGAAATTATTCGTATTCGCCAAAAACTCAATGAAGAATATGCTAAGCGCACTGGACAGCCCATCGCAAAAATCGAGCGCGACATGAACCGTGATTACTATATGTCTTCTCAAGAGGCTGTGGAATATGGGCTGATCGATCGCGTCCTCGAATCGACTCCGTAAATGCTTTCTCAGTAAATAGGGAGTGCGCGGCGAAGCCACCTACTCCCTGCATGTAAAACTTAATACAAAAAAGAAGGCATGGAGCGAAGCTCTATGTCTTCTTTTTTGCATAATCAAGTATCCTTGCGAAAGGATACTTTTTGATGGCGATCGCACCACACCAAGCACAAGAATTTATGACAAATTCAGAACTACTGCTTAAGCTCCTATTGCAATTGACTGTAATTTTGTCCACTTGCAAATTAGTGTCTTATCTTGGGAAACGCTACTTAGGGCAGACCGATGTTGTCGGTGAGATGTTGGCGGGCATTATGCTTGGCCCCTCACTATTTGGCATGATGGCTCCAAATTTCCAGCAATGGCTATTTCCGAAAGCCCCGATTTTGACTGGAGAAATAGTATTTCCCAATCCTTCGATGTCGATTTTGTATGCGCTGAGCCAAGTCGGATTGATGATCTATATGTTTTTGGTGGGTCTAGACCTGAACATGGATCTCTTGAAAAATCGGGCTAAAAGTGCAGGCATTGTCTCGATCGCGGGAATTATTGTCCCCTTTGGATTAGGTGCGATCGCCGCTTTTGGTTTGCATGGGCAAGATTTATTTAGTCAAAATGTTACACCTTGGGCTGCCGCGTTATATATGGGCGCTTCCCTGTCGATCACCGCTTTTCCGATGTTGGCGAGAATTTTGCAAGAGCGCGGTTTGATTAAAACGAAACTAGGAACTCTTGTGTTAGCGGCGGGTTCCCTTGATGATGCGATCGCATGGTGTCTATTGGCGTTAGTTCTTGCCAGTATCAAAAGCTCCATGAATGTGGCGATCATCGCGATCGGCGGCACATTAGCCTATGTGCTATTTATGTGGTTTTTTGGACAAAGAATTTTACGCATCTTTAGCTACTGGACGCGAAGAGATGGTGAGGTGACGATGCAAACCTTAACTTTTGTCTTCATCATTATGATGATTTGCGCCTATTACACAGACTTTGTGGGTGTCCATGCCATCTTTGGTGCATTTGTATTAGGAATAGTGATGCCACGCGGTCATTTTGCCGAATCTGTCCATCGGCATTTGGAATATCTCACGACCTCATTACTTGTGCCAATTTTCTTTGTGTTTTCAGGACTGAATACGCAACTGGGTTTGCTGAATTCACCGCGCCTATGGGCGATCGCCTTATTAATCATTCTCATTGCTGTAATGGGCAAAGGGCTTGCCTGTACCCTTGCGGCTAAATGGTCAGGCGAAAACTGGCGTAACTCAATGACGGTGGGCGCTTTAATGAATACACGCGGGATGATGGAATTAATTATTTTAAATATTGGCTTGGAGCAAGGTTTAATCACACCAACTTTATTTACGATCATGGTGATTATGGCGATCGTTACCACAGTAATGTGTTCGCCCTTAGTAAATTGGTTAGTCAGGGATAACCAAACGTAATTAAACAAGGGCTTAAGTCCCTTGTTTAGATCGTTACCAACCATAATTTGGGATAAATTTGACTATTTTGATTATTCAGTCCCTTAGCTTTCGCCCCTATCGTTTAGCTTTTTGTGATCCTTTTGCGACTGCTTTAGGGACTCTTTACCATCGCGAAGGATTTGTGATTGAAATTCGCGATCGCGATCATCGCATTGGTTTTGGTGAATCCGCACCCCTTGCTGGATTTGGGATGGAAACCCTTGTGGAGACAGAAGAGATTTTGCAGAATTTCTCCACATCGCTAATTAATAACGAAATCAAGGTCGAAATTAATGATTTGCAGGACATTGAGAACTTACTTAGAGAATGCGATCGCCTCCCTGCGGCAAAACATGGCATCGAATTAGCTTTGCTAGATTTACTATCACAATATCAAGGGCTTACTCTTTCCCAATTATTAGCTAATTCTGTGAACGGGACAGTGCGCGATCAAGTTGCAGCCAACGCGGTGATAGGGGCGATTTCTCTTGACCTTGCTGCCGCCAAAGCCAAAGCCTATCTAGATCAAGGCTATCGCTGTCTTAAGATTAAGGTAGGGACTCAGGATTTTCAAGCGGACTTGCAAAGACTAATCGCAGTGCGATCGCAAGTTGGTAATGATATTCAAATTCGCATTGATGCTAATCAAGGATGGTCGGTGTATGAGGCGATCGCTAATTTGAAACAATTAGAACAATTAGAATTTCTGCAAATTGAATATGTTGAGCAACCTGTGGCGGCTCTAGATTTGGCAGGCATGGCAAAGGTGCGGCGATCGCAATCGATCCCTGTGGCTGCCGATGAGTCTGTCAATAATCTCGCGCAACTCCAGCAAGCGATCGCCGCCCAAGCCGCCGATATTATTATTCTCAAACCGATGGCACTGGGCGGAATTTTAACTGCTCATCAGGCGGCGCTAATTGCTTTGCAAGCTGGTTTAGATGTGGTGGTGACAACGACTATTGATGGGGCGATCGCCCGAAAAGCCGCCTATGAATTAGCTGCCGCTTTACCACTCAAACGAGCCTGTGGCTTAGCGACAGGACATTTACTTATTGAGAAATAAAAATAGCGCAAAGCGCTATTTTTATTTCTCAATGCGCGATCTTCCTGATTCTTGAAAAATCTGCACAGCATTGAGAGGATCGCTGCTGAAACTGCCCGAACGATTTACTTTTTGAGGAGAAGCGTTATAATTTCCGGGGATGACTGGTTGAATGGCTTCAACCTCAAAATTAAGGTTCTGAACCTTGAGATTAGAATTTCGCAAATCTCGGTCTATCAAGAACTGATTGGTATTTGTGGGTGAAATAGACTGACCTTGAGCAGGACGTAGGCGATCGGCATCGCCTTTACGCGGCTGAGGCTCGCTTTGCGACCATGCAGGACTAACGGCTGTACTAGCGATCGCCAAGATTGCAACTATAAAAATTTGAGAAACGTATTGATAATATCTGTTCATAAATTCCTCGTCTCGGCATTTAGCAAAAGGATCTGCGTAATCCCATTATAAACTTCAGGGGCAGCACGAAGCGCCGCCTCTGAACTCTATTTTTCAGAATTGAGAGCATTTTTAAAACCCAATACCAGCAAAATATTAGTAATAGTCAAAAAAGATTCGGCGCTACCATGTAACCAATCAACATTTGCTAATAATTGATGATATTGATTCTGGGCATACAGCCCTGCGGGAATCGTAATCGCTACGAATATCAAGGTTCCGTAAAATCCCCATAGTCCCAATTTAGGAAATTGTTTCGATTTTGTGGCAAACCAGAGAAAGGCGAGATAGGGAAATAGAGATAAGCCGAATAGGGTTTCTTTGGACATAGTATTATGCGTTTGTATTGCGGGGGGCTTTGCCTCGCAATACAAACATTAATTTTGATTGGTTACTCGCGAAATTTTCCAAATAAAATAGGTGGCGATCGCCAAAGTTGTATTCCCGATTAAGGTCATGGCGGCTTGCACGGTTACTAGCCATTCTAAGGAGTCAGCATTATCAAAAAAGTGCCAAGTCACCGCACACATAGCGCTGACCAAGGCGGGAAACATCGCCCATGCTAAACCGCGCCAACCGCGATCGGGGTTTTGCTTGTCATACTGCCAAATGAGCCAAATTGCTAAAACCCATTCAATGACGCTAGAAACGTGAATTATCCAAGTTGGCAAAGAGAGAGCGTGCATGATTAATGTTTTGCCTCGCGCATGGCTAAAAATTCGCGAATTTGCCGATCGCTGGGTTGTCCTGCGATCGCGCCCATATCCAGAGTAGACAAAGCACCTGCGGCACTCGCATAGGCAATTACCTCATCGGCAAATTGAGGATCTTGTAAATGGGTAAGGGGACGATGATAGATCTTGTGAATGAAGGCTGCTAAAAACGCATCTCCTGCCCCCGTTGTATCGATGGAATACACAGGAAACGACGAATGTTTACTTTGCTTTTCGCCTAAATAATAGCGACAGCCCTTATCGCCGTTGGTAATGATAATCCCTTCGAGGTGGCTATAGGCTTGGGCGATCGCCGCAGGACTAGTTAACCGAAACAGTAACTGGGCTTCCTCTTCCGTCAGCTTTAAGAAATCGGTATATCTCAGCAATACTGGCAGCAGCTTTGCCACCTGTTCAGGATGCTTCCAAAACATCGCTCGCCAATTAACATCAACCACCACCTTCACAAAATTCTCTTCGGCGAGTTTGAGCGCTCGACCGATCGACCGTGATGTTTGGGGATTGGACAAACCCAATGTGCCTAATACTAAGAATTTGGCATCCGCAAATAAATATGCAGGTAAATGTTCCGCCGATAGCAGGGTGTCCGCAAATACCGTCTGAGCATCACCATTAAAACGATTGAAATGGCGATCGCCTTTCGCGTCACGGGTAATAAATATCTCGCGGGTAATCGCTTCAGGATGCACCTGCACACCCGAAGTTTCGACACCAGCAACTCCCAATTGCCTAAGCAAATTGGCTCCTGCTTCATCTTGCCCCACAGAGCTAATCAAGCTAACGGGCGTTCCTAACTTAGCTAAGCCACAGGCAACATTGGCAGGCGCTCCCCCTAAATAGGGTTTCCAAGTACTTACTTGGTCATAGGGAACGCCCACATCTTCAGCAATTTGATCGATTAAGACTTCGCCAAGGCAAATTACACGCGGCATAGGCGACTTTATGACAGTTGTTATGGCAATTTAGACTTTCGCGACTCAATGATAGCAATAGCTGCGTCCACTTTATCAGGGAATACGACAACGAGGCTGCTCTGGGGGGCGCTATCCAAGGCGGCTGTGATGGCTTCCGCTTCGTCAAGAATTGTAATACAGAGCAGATTTGCATTCACGGACTCAATGCCCTTACGCAAAAGGTCAGCCACAGCACGAGGAGCGCGTCCTCGCAAATCCTTATCCTCCTTGATAAAGATCCGACTAAACATCTTGGCGGCCAACTCGCCTAATTCGATGATGTCCTCATCGCGGCGATCGCCTGGTGCGCCGATTACGCCGATCGCTTCCCCTTCCCATTTCTGGATGAACTCCGCGATCGCCTTAAATCCCGCAGGATTATGGGCATAGTCCACCAATGCGTGATATTTGCCCAAGTCAAATAAGTTCATCCGTCCAGGGGTTTGCTCGCTAGAAGCGACAAAGGTAGCCAAGCCTTGACGAATCTGCTCAATTTGCACATCTTGGGTAAAAGCTGCCAAACTCGCCGCCAGCGCATTCTGAATATTGAATGCTGCACGACCGCCGAGGGTCACAGGGACATTGACCGCTTCTTCGATCCGCAGTTTCCAGTCACTTTTTAAGATGGTTAAATAGCCATCTTCATAGACTGCCGCCAGACCGCCATCGGCAATATGCGATTTGATTAAGGGATTATCGGGATTCATGCTGAAGTAGGCAATTTTGGCTTGGACTTCCTCAGCCATTGCTACGATCAGGGGATCATCGGCATTGAGAACCGCATAGCCACTAGGCAAGGCAGTTTTGACAACAACGCTCTTGAGCTTTGCCAGATCCTCAATGGTGTCAATGTCACCAATACCGAGGTGATCCGCCTGTACATTCATCATCACGCCGACATCACAGCCATCAAAGCCTAAGCCCGATCGCAAAATGCCGCCTCTCGCGGTTTCGAGAATCGCGACCTCAACGGTGGGATCGCGCAAGATTACTTGGGCGCTATAGGGGCCTGTGGTATCGCCTTTTTCAACTAAGAAATCACCGATGTAAATACCATCAGTGGTCGTAAAGCCGACTCTTTTACCTGTTTGCTTGAAAATATGGGCAATGAGGCGTGTCGTTGTTGTTTTGCCATTCGTACCAGTGATTGCGACAATAGGAATCCTTGTGGGCGATCCTTCAGGGAAGAGCATATCGATCACAGGAGCCGCCACATTGCGGGGTGTGCCGATGCTGGGGGCGGTGTGCATTCTAAAGCCGGGGGCAGCATTGACCTCAACGATCGCGCCATCGGTTTCGCGCACAGGCACAGAAATATCTTCAGTGACAACATCGATCCCTGCGATATCTAAACCAATAATTTTGGCGACTCGTTCGGCAAGCCAAATATTTTCAGGATGGATCTCATCGGTGCGATCGACGGATACGCCGCCTGTACTGAGATTAGCCGTTGCTTTGAGGTAGCAAATCTGTCCTTTAGGTGGTACAGACTCCAGAGTGAATCCTTGTCTTACGAGGATATCTAAGCTAGTGCGATCGATTTCAATGCGGGTCAAGACATTATCATGACCATCACCGCGACGGGGATCTTGATTGGTAATTTCAATTAATTGCGAAATTGTCGATACACCGTCCCCTGTGACATTGGCAGGTACACGCTCGGCAACAGCCACAAATTTGCCGTTAATTACTAATACGCGGTGATCGCGACCCGTATGGAAGCGCTCAATAATTACTTCTTCCGATACCTCTTGAGCCATATCAAAGGCGGCGATCGCTTCTTTGACAGTGCGGACATCGATAGTGATCCCGCGTCCATGATTGCCATTGAGTGGCTTAATCACAATGGGGAAACCGCCCACTTCCGCGATCGCATCTTCCAGATATTTAGGCGATCGGATCGTGGTTCCCCTTGGGACTGGTATACCCGAAGCCCGTAAAATGCTCTTAGTCCCTTCCTTATCGCAGGCCAGTTCTACCGCTAAAATCCCTGTTTTATTCGATAAAGTTGCTTGAATGCGACTTTGATAGACTCCATAGCCTAGTTGGATCATGGCGCGGCTGCCCAGTTCTAGCCAAGGAATATTTCTTGCCTTTGCTTCCGCAACAATTGACTCCGTACTTGGCCCTAACTGTCCATCAAGGCGAATATCTCTTAAATCTTTGAGATCTTCGTGTAACTCTTGGGTCGCATAGGTTCCTGTTTCTAAAATGCTGGTGCAAATCCTGACGGCTGCCCGCGCTGCATAGCGTCCCGCACCCTCAGTTTGATATTCAAACACAACCTGATAAATATTGTGTTCAACGGTGGGGTGAATTGTACCAAAGTCCACCTTCATACCCACATAGCCTTGTAGGGCGATCGCAATATCCTTGACGATTTCCGCTAAAAAGTCAGCATCACTAATATCTTGGCGTTGAGCAATATCTTTCCCAGCCAGACTGGGTAAAACCTTACTAAGATTTTGATAAAAGTTAGCTCGTTGTACTTGAAAATCCTCTAAATCTAAGCGTGCAACTACAAGCTGATGCCGTTGAATACTCCAATAGTTTGGACCCCGTAATGTTTGGATTTTGAGAATTTTCATAGTCAAGCGTCTTTAAGGTGCATCCAATGCCTAAGTTTCGAGTATCTAATCGTAGCGATCTTGTGGATCTTCATTTTGTATAAATTGAACCAAATTGATATTTTTTGTATCTTCGATACTGAAAACAATCAGATTTTAGATTAACTTGTTAATTATTACAGCCTGTTGAAGTTTTGCATAAACCAAAGAAGTTTTTTGAAGGTAAACCATTATTGGAGCGGCTCATCAGTATGCTGATGCTGCTGGGGCAGGGTTTCAATTCTGCCTGGGATCGGTTTTTGGGTAGGCTGCAAACCTGATAACATCCGCGAAAGTTGTAAACCGTCAAGTACAGGCTTAGTTTCACGGATCTTGTGCCATACCGATCGCGCCATCAAGAGCGAATGTCCCTGACGCTGCGCCTGAATACCTTCTAAATAATCTTCGCGCTCAGGTTGATAGTCTGCCGAAGATAGTTGCAGACCCGCGCCTTCAGGAGATTGCTTAATCACAATCTGGGCAATCTGTGAAGTTAGCTCAGGATAGAGCCATGTGTAAGCAGGATGCACGGTCAGTTGGCAATGGTGAACCAGCTTTTCCTCGGATTGGTTTACTGTAGGGCGCTGCAATAGCAAATAAAAGTAACCGATCGCTGCTTTGCGCTGAGGCTCATAGACATAGCCCGATACATCTTGCAATTGGTTAATCAGCAAAGAACCGTGATTAATCAGCTTATCGATAGTTTTTGCCCGAAAGTCATCAACATTAAGGTCATAAACTTGTCGAATCTGTGGCGGCATGGCGGCGGTATCGAGCTGATACAACAAACTTGCGTCAGCATTACTAACGGGCATCAGGTTGGGCAGATCCGGTGAATGCTGAGCGATCTCCTTGAGCCGATCAGAACTAATTTCCCAATCTGTAAATTGGGCAAGGGGTTGAAACCCATTCTGCCGATAGAGGGCGATCGTATCCTTTTGATTAATGTCTACCTGCAAGACCCAAGTTCTCGCCTCTAAACAAGATTCGAGGCAATAGCGGATTAGTTGAGTACCGACATTGTGTTGGCCATTCTGAGCTTCTGGTAAAACGACAACGCGATCAATCTGCCAAGTACTACTATTGTTATTGAAGGGTGAAACCCGAATAAAACCTTGGATGATGCCATTGCATTCAGATACATAGGCGCGTACATAGGGATTGAGGAGGGTTTGCACTGGCGCTGGCAACCAACTCGCAAGCTGATGTAGGCTAAGCTTTTGACGGCTGCGGCAGCCACTAAGATCACTGACAGCAATCTGTTCTAGATCATGGGGCGAGGCAAATCGCTGAATAAACTCTAGGTCACGATGTTGCAGTGGACGGATTGTATTACCAAGCACTGGAAAGGATTGCATAACTGCTTGTGCCAGAAAGGGGATAGATAAACCTGAGAAATAGTTTGTTCTATTTGCTCTACAAGTTAGCTTTTGACGATCTAAAAATATATAGCGTA
>DCSN01000067.1:23582-31681 GCA_002325645.1 Pseudanabaena sp. UBA1465 | reverse complement strand
AAATATATAGCGTATATGGCGTTTTTCAACTTAGTGAAGTACGGGTTTGTTTTCCCGCATTTGGTGGGAAAACAAACCTATGCGCTATAGCGATCGCGGCTCAATACTCAAATTTGTCTAGTGTTAAAGTTTAATCTTAGCAATTGCTTTAAAGTTGCAATAATTCTGATAATCACAATGATAACCAGAATGGTAATCAGACAAAGCCGATTATTTATAATTTTAGTATAGCTGTCGTCGCTTGTGTTAGTACATAAAATCCAACGGAATAAAGACGGCGCTCTGCGCCGTCTTTATTCCGTTGGGTTAGGGGGTTCTTAGGAAGAACAGGAAAAAGTGCGATGTTGTAAAGATGGCATCTGGCGGCGAATTTGCTCAATGCGAGAGGGTTGAATTTCCGCGATCGCCACACCAATGCGATCGCCTGCATCAGCAAGAACAAGCCCCCAAGGATCGATGATCATCGCATGACCATGGGACTGACGGCGCGGCGTATGCATTCCCACCTGTGCAGGGGCAATGATGTAACTCGTATTTTCGATCGCCCTAGCTTGCAATAACACTTGCCAATGATCCTTACCTGTAAAAGCAGTAAAGGCGGCAGGAACAAACATGACATTTGCGCCCTTCTGAGATAAATGCCGATAAAGCTCTGGGAACCTCACGTCGTAGCACACCGATAAGCCCAAGTTGCCATATTTATCAGACGCATATACAGGTGGTAGCTCATGCCCAGCCAGAATGGTCGCTGACTCATGATAGATATTCCCGTCGGGAAGATTCACATCAAAAAGGTGCATCTTGCGATAACGCGCCAGTTCTTCGCCTTCGCGCCCGATCAGCAAAGCGGTGTTATACATCTTACCTGCATTGCCATTGTCAGCATTGGCAGGTACTGGAAATCCACCACCGAGTAGCAAGATCTGATAGCGTTGCGCGATCGTAATTAAAAACTTTTCGCTCTTTTCGGCAATTTCTGTGGAAATTTTGATCTTTTCACTTTCATCTCCTAAAAACGAAAAATTCTCAGGCAGACAAACTAATTCTGCACCTCGATTTACAGCCAGTTGGATCAAATCTTCTGCTTGAGCAAGATTTTTGTCTACATCCGAGACACTGGTCATTTGTACGGCAGCCGCCAAATATGACTTCATTTCAATCCTTAAAACTTTCCCACATAATTCAAATGTGCTGTGAAGCACTTATTCTAGATTACCCTGCTATAGCCCTTTGCGCTCTAAATAGATCTAAATAAACTGAGAGATTGTGCAAAGCACAATCTCTCAGTTAACCAAGTTTACCCGTGACAATATAGGCGACTCGTAGACCCACATTAGTTGCATGATCTGCCATACGCTCTAAGTGATGAATTGCTAACACCATAAGCATTACAGGTTCCATGGGTTCGCCAAATGATCTTTGAGAGGCGAGGAGATTATAGATGTGCTGATAGTCATAGTCAACGGCATCATCCTTCGCCTTGATTTGCAGCCCGATATTTTCGTCAAGGTTGGCTAATGCCTCTAAACTCATGGCAAGCATGGCTCGGCAGCGATTAGACATCACTTCTAGTTCTGCTAAATAAGGTGATGGCGCATAGGGAAAAAGCTTGATGGCAATATCACCAAGGTTTTCAGCATAATCTCCTATACGTTCGATATCACGAATTAATTGCATCAAAGCACTCAATAATCTAAGATCGCGGGCGACTGGTGACTGTAGGGCAATTAAACTGATGCAATCTATTTCAATTTGGCGATAGATTGCGTCAATTTGCTTGTCTTGAGGATCAATACGGATGGCGGCTTCCAGATTGCGCTCAAACAAAGCCGCATGAGCTAAAAGAAAGGAATTTTCCACAAGAGCCCCCATTCGCAAAGAATCCTGTTCTAGGCGATGAAGTTGACGTTCAAATTCACTTCTTGTCCTTTTCTGTGCTTGATATGATGTTTCGACCATGGACTCCCACGAAATTAAATGGGATAAAAAATAATGTATATTTCACATATATATTACATCGTTACATAGGTTCTTAGTTTTGGCAGTATTTGCAAATACTATTGACAACACCAGAAGCGAGTAGCGGCGCTTCTGGTGTTAACAAGACTAAGCCTAAAAGCTGTGGCGCAAGCTCAGCTTGCGCCACAGCTTGTTAAGAAGTTTGAGTTTGTGCTAGTTCAGCAGTGGTAAGGTTGCGATCGCCCACTTTATTAAATAAAACTAAAGTATTTGAAGAATTTTGCTGGAAGCCAATCTGCTCATAAAATTTTTGTCGATGGGTAGTCATTAAATAAACCCGCTCAACGTCACAAATATTCGGATGGGCTAACACTGTTTGTACTAATTTCCTGCCTAGCCCTGCGCCTCGATAATCTGGAGCGATGACTACATCCCAAATTGTTGCTCGATAAATTCCGTCACTGGTGGCGCGAGCATGTCCGATCAGGCGATCGCCATCCCATACAGTCACGACTGGTTTGGAGTTAGAAAGGGCGATCGCTAAACCATCTACAGTTCTTTCGTTTGCCCAAAACGCCCCAATTTTTAATAATTCTTGCAGTTGCTCTAAATCGACTTCTTCGTGGCGATCGCTAAAGCGAATATGCCGATGATGCAGCCGATGATCCATATGTCTGACTTCCCGATTTGATTAACCTATTTGTCAAAAGGTTGACACATTGGTGATCCCATCAATGTATCCATTTTTGCCACATTGCCAAAAAAGATACTCCCTTTCCAGCGAATAATTAGAGGTGTGCGGCTGCACCGCGTACCTCTAATTATTCACTTTTCAAGCAAAAAATAAAGGGCGCTCTGCACCCCTTATTTTGGTTAAATTTTTACTTAGCTTGCCAAGGTTCAGCGATATAAACTTTTTTGGCTAATCCCAGCACTTGGAGTAAATTAATCACACCCCAAGTTGGATCAATTTCCCACCATTTCATCCCAGAACGGGCGCACTTAGGATAAGCATGGTGATTGTTGTGCCAGCCTTCGCCGTAAGTCAAAATCGCGGCCCACCAAAGATTGGTGGAATGGTCGGCAACTTCACTAAAGTTTTTGTAGCCCCATTTGTGACAGGCGGAGTTGATCAACCAAGTGCTATGCCATAGAAATACTGAACGTACGGCTACGCCATAGACCAAGAATGACATACCTAAGCCAGAGAAAACTTTTTCGCCAAGGAGATAGATCAAGGCGGCGAAGGGAATTTGCAATAGGACAAAGTAGCGATCTAGAAAACGGTAGTAAGGATCATTCGCTAGGTCTGGAGCAAATTTGTTGTAGTTATTAGGATCAAAATGCTCAGGCTTGGAGTACATGATCCACATCATGTGGCTCCACCAAAAACCCTTGTTTGCCGAATATGGGTCTTTTTGATTGTCTTCTGTAAAGCCGTGATGCTGGCGATGTCCACCCACCCAGAATACAGGGCCACCTTGTAGGGCTAATGCGCCAACGGTGGCAATAATCCGTTCCAACCATTGAGGTACTTGAAAGCTGCGATGGCTAAGTAAGCGGTGATATCCGAGGGTGATACCGATGCTGCCAAGGAACCAGTGCAGGAATACTGTCAGGATTACAGCTTGCCATGAAAAGTAGAAAGGGGCAGCTAAAGCAGCGATATGAAAAACACTGAAGAAGATAACACTTGTCCAGTTCAGTTTTTGTTCAGTTGATGTGGCTTCAGTAGTGGCGGTCATGAAATAACAACTTAAGGGGTGGTGAGGAGATGCAAGTATCACTTACAGTTATATATAAGTCTAACTGTTTTTTAAGTAATAATGCAAGTATCACTTGCAAATCATCTCAATGGTACATGCTCCCATGTCTGTATCTCGGATTCCTACTCGCCAACGGATAGTCAACACAGCCCTAGAACTGTTTGCTAGTAAAGGAATTACCGAGACCACTACTCGCCAAATCGCTGACTTTGCTCAGGTCAATGAAGTAACTCTATTTCGCCATTTTGGTAATAAGCATGGTTTATTGTTAGCGGTATTGCAAGAATGTTTGCAAAAATATTTGATACTGGCTCAAGTAGGGGAGTCTTTGATGGTGTCCGATATTTCTAGTCAAAGCGATTTGCGGCGATTCCTTAAATATTATATCCAGAGTTCTTTGCGGGCGCTCGAAAGTGTGCCTGAGTTGGTGCGATCGCTGGTGGGTGAGGCGGGGCAATATCCTTTGGAGAGTCGTCAAGCCCTTGCCCAAGGAATTAATCAGGTAAATCAAACGATCGCCACAGCGATTGCTGATGTGTTAGCTAATTCACGGTTGCAATATACTTTGCCGCCGATTAAGCTGGCTAATTTGTTAAATACCTGCATTTTGGGTTATGCCGTGATCACATTAACCAGTGATGTACAGGCGATTTGGCGCGATCGCGATGATTTTGTCAATACTCTGGTCGATATGTTTATCCAAGAGGTGAGTCCCCTCACACCTGCCCATCCAATTATGGATATTCCTGCGGAGACGGTGCGCGAAATTTTGTTGCAGGCAAAAAAGTGTGGGGCAAAGGACTATGCGATCGCCTATTTATTATTTGGGGCAGGCATAACGGCGCTTGATATGACGAGATTATGCCTTAAGGATTATCAAATTCAAGCAAATCACGGTATTTTACGCACTAAAGATGTGGCGGATCAGGTGCGGTCAGTTCCCCTCAATCAAAAAATTCTCGGTCACCGTTATGGCTCGGCAACTAATAATCCTCTTAGTGCCTATCTAAAAGCCCGCAAGCATGAACTTAAAGATGTGCCAAATAATGATCACATTGAAGCAATGTTTATTAGTGGCGATCGCAAGCCTTTAACCTTAGAAGAAATCGAACAAATGTGGGAGCGCTGGACTCAACCCTATTGCAATCTGGATGGGTCTTCTTTGTCAATTACTCAAGCAAGACATACTTGGTGTGTCGAAATGTTAGCGCGGGGCATTGATGCGGATAGTTTTTGCATCATTAGCGGCATTAAGGGCAAAGAGTTGCAAGCCTATCAAACCCGTCTGAATGAAAAGTTAGCGATCGAGAAAGCGATCGCCCTTGATAGTTAATTGTTATTTTTAAGGCGATCAGCTAATTTTTTGACACTCTCAGCGCTGAAGCGACTGAGATTCTTAAGACCATAATTTAAGTCTTAAAGGCGCTGACAAATCGCCTCTACACGCTCAAAACAACTACTAGTACGAGAAGTATTGCAATTGCGCTTACTTTTATTTTTTTTATATTTTCAGAGTCCATCACCGAGCCAGTTAGGTACGCTCAACAATTCACTGTTACTTATTTAACCAGACTACGATTAAGTCGAGGCGAAGCTCAATCAGGAGTTACACCTTTTGATATTGTTTCAACACGCAGATAGTTGTTCTTACTTATTGCCTGGTTATATCATAATTAGAAAGAAGGCGGCGGTTGAAACCGCCGTTCGCTTACCTCTCAGTACTAAAGTGCAGAGCTTCTCGCGTATCGGTATTATTTTTGTGATTCTTGGAATCTCAGTCGCGATGACTCGCTGAGAGTAGTCAATAACGAGAGTTCAAATAGCGATGGAAAAATATTATGGACTTATTAATTAGCTTTGCGATCGGTGCGGGTGTCTTTTTTGGCATCGGCAGTAAATCTTTTAAAATTGTGAACCAAGGCGAAGAAGCGCTGGTTGCATCCTTTGGTAAATACAAACGTAAACTTCCTGCTGGCCCCCACTTCATCGTGCCTTTTATTGATGCGGTCAGCTATAAAGGCTCAATTAAGGAGCAGGTGTTAGATATTCCGCCGCAACAATGTATTACTCGCGATAATGTGTCAATTACCGCCGATGCGGTTATTTATTGGCGTATCGTTGACATGGAAAAAGCCTTTTATCGTGTGGAAAATTTACGTCAAGCGATGGCAAATATCGTCTTGACTCAGATTCGTGCCGAACTAGGTAGTCTAGAGCTTGACGAAACCTTCACGGCGAGAAACAAAATTAATGAAGTTTTGTTGCGAGACTTAGATGATGCCACCGATCCTTGGGGCGTGAAGGTAACAAGGGTAGAGTTGCGCGACATCTTGCCTGCTAAAGCTGTGCAGGAAGCTATGGAAATGCAAATGACGGCGGAGCGCCGAAAAAGGGCAGCTATTCTCAATTCTGAAGGTGAGCGCGAAGCTGCTGTTAATCAGGCGAAGGGTTTAGCTGAATCGCAGTTACTAAATGCTGAAGCTTCACAGAAGTCAGCAATTCTAGAAGCTGAGGGACAAAAGCAATCACGGATTTTGCGTGCTGAGGCGGAGCGTCAAGAGCAAGTCCTAAAAGCACAAGGTACATCTCAGGCGATGCAAGTACTATTGCAGTCAATGAAGGGCAATCCTCAATCTCAGGAAGCACTGCAATTTTTGTTAGCTCAAAGCTATATTTCGATGGGTACAACCATTGGTTCGAGTGGTAGCAGCAAAGTGCTATTTATGGATCCGCGATCGCTACCTTCTACCATCGAAGGTTTGAAATCAATTGTTGATGTCCCAGAAACGGGAGATTGGACTAAATAATAAAAAAGGCTCGCGAAGCGAGCCTTTTTTATTAGACTGATGGACTAATCGGAATCCGTTTGAGTAAATGATATTTACAACCTGCGGCGAGAATATGTACGCGCAGATTATGGATGGTCAAAGGTGCTGACCCACTGACCCATAGTTGATTGCTGTAGGATATTTCCCCAGGATCAACGACGGTGACAGTACCACGCCCCAACACGCGCATGGTGTTATTTGGCTCAAAGATAGCGACAGTATCTTCGTCGATGCCAATACCGATTTTATCGGGATGGGCGGCGATCGCTGTCATTAGACGTGCCATCCGATTACGATTATGGAAATGCTGATCGACAATAATTTCAGGCAAAATATTCAAGCCCGTACTCATATTGACCAGTTCCTTATGGGGTGACTCGCCACTACTACCACCCGAAATCATGTGATAGCCCATTGCCGCCGCACCAGCACTTGTACCAGCGAGAACTAAACGTTTTTCGGTAATTCGTTTAGCGATCGTGATCGCAAAGGGTGTGTCGGCAATTAAGCCGCATAGGCGCAGTTGATCGCCACCCGTCATGAACACACCTGTAAACCGATCTACTAAGGCTTCGGCAGCAGGATAGTCGTAATGAGGACGCTCACGAATATCTAATACCTCAATAGCACTTGCACCGAGATCAGTAAAAATGTCATGATAAATTCGTCCAATAATATCTGGCTCTCTCGAAGCACAAGGAATTATGGCAATGCGAGCTTGCGATCCGCCAGAACTTTCTACAAAGGCTTTGAGAATCTTGCGGTCTTGGACTTTATCCTCTCCACCACCAATTACCATTACCGCCGACTTAATAATTTGCGTCATGCCCCTTTCTATTGCCACATCTTCATCTAAATTCAGCATATTAGCAGATTGGTCAACAAATTTCTTGAGGCGGTCAATTAGGTTAACGCCTTGACTCATTTTTTGCTTCTGCTTACTCCCCAATGGTTTTAATTACCTCCATTGATGATTACGCGGCTAGCAACATGGCTAGACACAGCTAGATTGTATAACTTTTGTGATCTTAAAGAATAATATTTGATACAAATTTGCCAAAAATCTGACAGGGCTTCGACAAAGAATCGGGGGCGTAGCCCCCAAATAAAATCTCAATTAATCACTTTGCCAACATTCACGACTTAATAAATCACAAACGCGATCGCGTAATAGATAGTGATTTTCTTCTAATTCTCGCTCGATTTGACACCATTCGCGATCGCGAAAAAACCGACAAAGGGTATGAATGGGTTGACCTCGTGTCAGCCTGCCAGTTTCGAGTAGATGTCTTACTTCGTCTTGAATCGCACTAATGGAGTAGTAAAGTGAGTGCAACATAACTAAAACTCTCTGCGCTAAGTTTTTTGTTTAAAATGTCAAGATCCCATTAGATTGCTCAAATTAATCTAATAAAATCTAATAAATATTTTTATTTGTATTAACAAATACAAGGTTTTACCATCTTCCCATGAAGTTTTGTTGTCTTCATAAAATTCAATGAAACGCAAAGGAAATTAAAGCTAAAGAAGTAAATTTTTTGTGGTG
>DCSN01000067.1:10443-23527 GCA_002325645.1 Pseudanabaena sp. UBA1465 | reverse complement strand
CACCACAAAAAATTTACTTCTTTTTTCCTGCAAGGGCTGAAAACTAAACTTTTTGGACAAAGGTTCTGCCCAATAATCCTTGAGGGCGTACCAGCAAGACAATGAAAAGTAAAGCAAAGGCGACCGCATCTTTGTAGGCTGATTGGTCGGACGGGACAAAGGATTCGGCTAGTCCTAGTACTACACCACCCACAACGGCTCCAGGGATATTACCTAAACCACCAAGGACAATCACCGCTAATCCTTTTAAGCCAAAGCCAATTCCAAAATAGGGGCCAGCAATACTAACACTGGAGCCAACTAAAGTTCCTGCAAATCCACCTAGAAAACCTGACACAAAAAAGGTCAGCAGAATAAAAAAGTCGGTATTAATTCCCAACAGGCTAGAGGTAGTTGCATCTTCGGCAACGGCTTTCATCGCTTTACCCAGCTTAGTGAAATTAATCGCATAGGTGAGGATCGCTAAAATGACTACTGACACGCCAAAAATGACGATTTGGACGGTGCGAATGGCGATCGGTTTATCGATCGTGCCGAAATTGATCGCAGGGGGCAGGCTGCCGTAAATATTGGCGGGGAAGTTATAGCTTTCAGCGCCGACTAGATATTGAATAACATTGACGATTACGATCGCTACGCCCAAACTCGAAACTAGGGTAAGCAGAGAGTCCGCCTTGCGATCGCGGAGGGGACGAAAAGCAAGGCGTTCGATCAGGACGCTTACGCCCCCTGCTAACAAGCTGCTCACAAAGATGGCAACAAAAAACGGTAAATGCAGTTCTTTAGGGAGAGAGAGGTTGGCGAGGATGCCATTAAATCCAAATGTGCCGCCGCAAAGTACATAGGTAAAATATGCCCCAAGGGTGAATACAGCGCCATGAGCAAAGTTAATAATCCCTAAAATCGAGAATACTAAGGTATAGCCGAGGGCAAAAATGGCATAGACACTGCCAATTGATAAGCCATTCGCGAATTGCTGTAAAAATACAGAAAAGTCCATTGAGGGTTAATTAACGATTTTATGGGGTTTTTAAAAAATTCTACACTTGCGATCGCCAGTCTGCTGATCGCCGTGACAATGACACCGACCACATCCGCGATCGCCACCTTGAGTCGTCCCCATCCTAAACAAGAGACTACACAAAACTTAAAGATTCCACAACAAAACCTGATCGCTGCTAGTGACCGATCACCGATCCGATTACCTGATACGGGCGCACAAAATGATGGTTGGAGTTGTGGTCCCAACTCCGCAGCGCGGCTATTGCGTTACTACGGGCATGATGTGGACTACGCGCTAGTGCGAGGGGCGACGGACAAAAAGCTATTTTTGCCGCAAAAAATGCGTAATCCCTTTACAAATCAATGGATTGAGGTGCGAACGGGTACGCCGCCGCTAACTTTGCAGCAGGTGATGCAACGCTGGGAAGGCGATCGCGTCAAGAAATCGCCACAAACCAGTTTTAATCGATTAGTTAATTTGGTGCGATCGGGTAAACCTGCGATCGCTTTAGTGCGGGTTGGCAGTTTTAACATCCCCTATGTCGGTTCAATCCCCTATTTACATTGGATTGCCGTGACGGGAGTAGATGCACAGCGCCAAGAGGTTTATTACACTGATACCAATAGCCAGAATTACATCCTGTCCTATCAAGATTTTCAGAATCGTTGGAATTTGGGCTTAGATCAAGATGTCAGTGGCGCGATCGGCAATATCCTCAAAAGTAATGGCGTTGAACCCAGAACTATTGTTTGGATAGATCGGGTATAGAATCTGTCTCATGGAGACAGATTCTATAGCAATGTAAGTTTTGCTTAGGGCATAAAACCCAAGAAAATGAGTGGCGGCGCTTCGCGCCGCCACTCATTTTCTTGGGTTTTAATTTGTCCTAGCTATCTCTTACGTTGCTATATACCAAAATTTCTTGCTGTTGAGATTCTAAAAACTCGCGGATGCGTTTAATTTGGAAATTAAGAGCATAATCGAGAACTTGATTTGCGAAGGGTCTAAATATCGGCTCGGTTTCTTGCAGCAGCATCACTTCATCTTGAATCGCGAGAATATCACCCATACGCGCCAGTTGCAGTAATTTTTCTAAAATAGAACTTGAAGGAAAAATCAAAGGCTGGGCGATCGCATCAGGAGGGTGATTTCCATCAAATCCCCTTGTCGTTAAAATAACAGTTGATATATCAGTGATATCTAAATCCTCGTATTGCCATTCTAAATTGAGTAGCGATCGCATGTTATAGAAGAGCGCGTCAGGATGAATAGGCTTAGTAATGAAAGCATTACAGCCCACCTCAAGGCTAAGTTGCCGATCTTGATTAAAGGCACTTGCGGAAACCATGACGATCGCTGTTTTTTGGAACATTGGTAATTGGCGGAGCCGCTTTGTGGTTTCATGTCCATCTAGTTCAGGCATGACCATATCTAGCAAAATTAAATCTGGTTCAAAGATTTGCGCTTGATTGATGCAGTCATAGCCATTAATTGCTTCAGCGACAGTGAAACCGAGGGGCGTTAGCAGATCTCTCAAGACCATTCTATTTTCGGTTTTATCATCAACAATCAAGATCTTGCGGCGATCGCCCAAATATCCTGTAATCGTGCGACTATCTATAGATGATGGGGCATTGAGATTAGGAACTTCCATCAATTCAACTTCAAACGCAAAAGTACTACCTTGATTGACAGCACTTTCAACTTGGAGCTTCCCTCCCATCATTTCCACAATTTTTTGACAAATTGGTAAACCCAAACCTGTACCCGAATAACGACGGGCGCGATCGCCAACCTGTTGGAATGGCAAAAAGATATCCTCTAATTTATCAGGATCAATACCCACCCCTGTATCGGTGATGGCAAAGCGAATTTTATAGTTTTGAGCCTGATTTTGGTCGGTCATTGCATTAATAGAACTAGGCTCACAGGCTTGAGCGCTAACACAAAAAGAGACCTTACCGCGATCGGTAAATTTGACCGCATTTCCTAATAGATTAAGTAACACTTGTCGCAAGCGCTTTTCATCACCATAGATAATTGTGGGTATGGATGTAAGTGGCTGATAGACTAACTCCACATCCTTTTCTCGCACTTGCAATTGAAACATATCCGTAATACTTTGGAGTAATTTTGGAAGTTCAAATTCACTGGGATTTAGTTCTAGTTTTTTGGCTTCAATTTTAGAAAGATCGAGAATATCATTCAGCAAGGTCAACAAATGTTCGCCACTACGCTGAATAATTTCTAATCCTGACCGATGCTTATGAATGTCATCAGTACGTTTGAGGATTTGAGCATAGCCCAGAATGCCATTTAGAGGCGTGCGTAGCTCATGGCTCATATTGGCAAGAAATTCACTCTTCGCACGGTTAGCCATATCAGCGATTTCTTTAGCAGCTTGAAGTTCTTTTTCTGCAAGCTTGCGATCGGTAATATCTGTACCTACGGATAGGATTTCGATTAATTCTCCCTGATCATTATAGATCGGCTTATTTGACCAAGTTACCCACACCCGTCGTCCATCTTTACAGATATTCTCATTTTCATTGAGTTGATATTTCTCTGGAATCCGACAAATTTCATCGATCATGTAGCGAAGATCTTCACCTGTCACACTTTGGGCGGAAACAATTGTATTTAATACATAGGAGCCAATAATTTCATTAAGTTCATAACCGAAAAATTTCAATCCATAATCATTGAGAAAACAAATATTACCTTGGGTATCCCATCGCAAAATAATACAGTTCGCTGATTCTACGAGATCGCGATATTTCTTTTCACTTTCTTTGATATTCTCTTCAATTTGTTTGCGATCGCTAATATCCTTAATCGCATAAATCGCAAATACCTTACCTCCAAACTCAATACATTCCGAAGAAACTAGCCCTATAATTTTTTTACCCCATTTGGTGACAAAAGTTGCCTCAAAGTTAAGAACTCTGCCTTCTGTTTTTAAAATCTCTAGAACGCGATCGCGCTCCTGCAAATCCCACCAAAGGTTCAAATCCGATGGAGCCGCACCGATCGCCTCTTCTCGACTATAGCCTGTGATTTCTGTCCATTTGTCATTCACATCTACATGTTGATGCGCCTCTGTGGACAGTAACGCCATGCCATCGGGACTAGAGCGAAAAGCCTTAGCAAATTTTTCTTCGGATTCACGCAGAGCCGCTTCCGTCATTTCATGTTCGAGAATTTCCTGTTGTAAGGCTTGAGTCCGTTCATCGACTTTCTGCACCAATAGTTGCGAATATTCTTCTAGCCTTGTGTGCGACTTTTGCATTTCACGGCTCATCTGATTGAAAGAAGTTGCCAAAATCGCTAGTTCCTTCACGACACAGGAATATTCAACTTTTTGATTGAGATTACCATTGGCGATCGATTGACTGGCTAAGCTTAATTGGGTAATCGGGCGGCTCATCCAGCGAGCAGAAATAATGCCAAATATAGTAGTCAAACTGAGTGCTAACAGACACAGCATTAAAGTTGAGGCCGTACTTTCTTTAATTTGTGACATAAATTCAGACGCAGGTACAACCACGACAATGCGCCAATTTAAACCATTTAGTTGAGAGTTGTTTTGTAGTTTTGCAACCTGTAAAAATTGAAGTTCTCCATTAAATCGGAGTATTGATTGTAAGATTTTATCGTTAGTTTCTACAGGTTCTGATTTCAGCCACTCAGCCACTGTCCGAGTTAATTGATCGGGACTATCAGTAGCTAAAATTCGATTAGGCTTGTTATTTTGGTTATTTTGATTTGGGTTATTGGGTACGACAATAGTAGATTCTAAATTTGAAGTAGCGATGAGCTTACCTGATGGTTCAACAATGAAGGTTTGCCCCCGTTCACTCACCTTGGATTTCTGTAAGAAATGATTAATATCCCCTAACCGCATTGATACACCTAAAACACCTTGAATCTCACCATTGGCGTTGTAAATGGGCTTAATTGCCGTAATTGCAGGTTCTTTAGTAATAGGATCGGTATATACCTCACTCCAGACGCTCTGCTTCGTCTCCATCACAGTTTTATACCAAGAGCGATCGGTGAACTTCATCCGATTCTTTGCCATCAATAAATTCTGTGGTCGCCCCAATTCATCAGTCATAAAGGTAGTGGTAGTATTTTCTACTGCAAACTGATTTTTAATTCTCCGCGCTCCTAAATACTCACCTGACACATTAGCAACATAAATATTGCTGATATGAGGAAAGTCTTGTAATTGCTTCCAAAACTGTGTTTGAATTTTCTGCTCATCATCTGTATTTAGTTTTTCTAAATCAATACTACTGGCGTTAAATTGATTAATTTTATAGGGAAGTTCTAAATAAGAATACAAGCGATCTTGAACTTGCTCCGTAACTTTACGATGAAGCTGATTAGAAAGATTGGCTACCGCATCATGGCTATTCCGCAAAGTGAGCCAACTAATTAATCCCACGATGCTGAAGGTACTTAACAAAAAGGGAACTGTAATCAGCAAGCTCAGAGGTATTTTTATCTCTTTGCGATCGCAGTTAATGGTGGTGGCACTAGTTACGACATTACCAGTAAAGAAACTAGATGTATTTGTGGAACTATGGGGGTTTTTGGTATGGGAACTGGGAGATGGCGTGATCGGTGTGGTCATGGTTTTATTAATATCTGAGCCAAAACTTTAGCCAAAACTTTAATCAAAACTTTAATCAAAACTTTAATCAAATCCAAGTCTTCTTAGAGCTAGGCGGCGATTTTCTAATACTTGTACTTCTTGGGGTGAAATCTGGATCGCTTTATCATAGGAGGCGATCGCTTCTTCGAGTTTGCCTAATCCACTGAGGGCATTACCACGACTATACCAAGCGAAATGATCGTCAGGGTTAATTTCTAGAGCCTGATCGTGACTAGCGATCGCCTCTTCGTACATTTCTAGTCTATTCAGTACCAAACCGCGATTATTCCAAGCATAGTAATCATCGGGACGGATTTCTAAAGCTTGATCGTAACTGGCGATCGCTTCGGTATAATTGCCCCAATGTTCCAGAGCCTTGGCGCGACTATACCAAATTTGATGATCGTTGGGCTTATATTCTAAAGCACGGTCATAACTGGCGATCGCTTCGCCATATTGTCCAATACCTTCAAGGGCATAGGCACGGCTAAACCAGCCTTGGACATAATCGGGTCTAAGGGCTAGGGCTTTGTCACAATGTTGGATTGCTTCTTCATATTTACCAATCACACTACAAACTAAACCTTTGCCTCCGTGAGAATAATGGTAATCAGGTTTATGGCGCAGAGCAATATTGTAGCTATTGATCGCCTCTTCATAACGACCTAACATACTCAGGGAAGTCCCCAGATTATGCCACGCTGCATAAAAATCTTCTTGATAGGAAAGCGCCTGACGATAGTTATTGATCGCATCTTCATGGTGATCGGATAGATCTAAAGCTACTGCGCGGTTATACCAAGCCAAATGATTATCATTACGGATCTGTAGAGCAAGGTCACAATTAGCGATCGCCTCTTGACAACGATTTCCCGCCACCAATAGCCCGCCCTGCTCTAGCAATAGCTCAATCCGACGCTCAGAGATTGAGGGTTGAGCATCAATCAACTTTTGGAGATCGTCATACTTGCGATCGCGTTCTTCTTCACTAATTTGAGCATAGGCTTCGTATCGATCGCCACTGACCCACCGAAAAGCCTCTTGCCGCAGCAACTCCATATCAGTGGGAAACTCAAAAACTTTAATTGACTCATCAAAAAATTCGGGATAACCGTTAATAAAAAACTTCAGAGCAAATAATGGCAACAGAAACACAAAAGAAATTGCAAACTTTTCTTTAAGCTGGGACTGCAATAGGCTCAAATGGGCAAGAGGACGAGGAAGATGTTCTAAGTTTTCACCCAATTGCCGATCGCCCAGATCTTTAGTTTTACTTTCGAGGAATTCTTCGATGCCCGTGACAAACAACACTGTCGTATCATGTAAATCTGTTCTCTGTAACAGCATTTCATAAAAATCAGCGATCGGGCGATCAAGCCTTAAGACATGAATTTTTTGATTTGTAGTATCTGTTCTTGTCCTTTTAATGATTTGTTCCCCTTCAGAGGGCGAACAACGCACAAAAAACATAGCGAAGTCTTGTTTTTGCCCTTGTTTTTGCCCTTGTTTTTGCCTGAGTAAACTCAATAAATTTTGATATTCTGTCTCTGGATTTTTTAGAGCGTCTTTATCCCAAACGTTTCCAACGTACTTCATGGCTCTCCAAATAGCTCTCCAAAGTTGACTGAATACTCCAGCCAATCATAGCAAAACTAAAGCGCATTGCGCTTTCTTAAAACCCCAATAAATTTTCAAAAAGCTTGCGAAGCAAGCTTTTTGAAAATTTATTGGTAATACACAAAACCTAAATAGGCTGTATTACAAAAAAAGAGGTGATGCAATACATCACCTCTTTTTTCTAAGCATCGTATACGATGTCAACAATCTCTAGTTCTTGCTTCGTACCAGCAAAGGGATTATCGGAAGTCAGAAACAGCATACAGTGGCATTCCTTCCGCTCACGCATTGGCACACAGGGGCAATTCCAATAGGTATCTTTGACTTCCGCTTCCTTGTCTTCATAATAACGACAAGGACAGAGAGGCGAGCCTAGCTCTTCTTTATGCTTAGCTAAACCTTCGATAACGGCATTAGTGACGCTAGGATCGACACAAAAGAAAGTACCTGTATTTTTAGCGTATTTTTCGGAAAATTTCCGCATCGCTTCAAAACTTTTGAAGGATGCTTTATTATTCCCGCGATCTGACTCTGAATCTGGGGTAAGGGACATAAATAAAAAAATTGCAAAGAAACGGCTAATTATTACCTATATCACGAAACAGTCACGCCGCTTTCATTTGAGATAAGAAAGGAGTGCAACGCACTCCTTTCTTATCTCTAGGACAAAGCCTGAATGATGTAATCAAAATAAGGCTCGGCTGTAGTCGCCTCTTCTTTGGTCAGTAGGTCGAGGGAGGCATTTTTGAGGGCGCGAACTGCGTCAGCCATGCCAACCAAAGGAACGCCAAGGGAGTTGTACATTTCACGAGCGCCGATGATTCCGATTTTTTCGATCGGATCTTTATCACCTGCCAAGACCCCGTAGGTAACGAGGCGAATGTACCATGTGAAATCTCTCAAACATTGGTTGCGTTGCTTCTGACCATAGGCGTTTCCACCAGGAGAGATGTAGTCAGGATGAATTCTAAATAGTTCTGTGGTTGCTTTTTTGACGATTTTATCTTCGCTTTCTGCCAAGGTGGTCGCGATCCGCACTCTTTGTACGCCAGTGGCGAGAAAGTTCTTCACGCTTTGTAACTCAGCAATGCTGGGATAGCGGAGTTCTTCGTCGGCTCTTTCTAAAACTTGAATTACTACACTCATGATTAAAATAGGAAATTTAATATATTCGCCATCTAGTCTACCAAAAGCGGTGAATGAGCTAAGGATTTGTAATAAAATCACAAATCTTTACAGAGGCATTAACGTAGCTAGGCGCAGTTAAATATAAAAATCTAAATCTTGGATTTTAATTGCTTGAGTAGATTTTTTAGCTCTGTATCTAGGTTGTAGCCGATCGCCCGATCGCCATAGCGCCAGTCCTGATAAATTTGCGTAATTTGGGCGATCGCCGTGACCTTTTGCTCAGAAACGCGATCGCGGAGACTTGCCACATATTCTTGCGGGGTTTGCTGGGGTGATTTGGGTTTGCCCTGTTCAGCCAACGATTGCAACATTTGCTGATAGACCCGTTGCGGCATTGGCATTCTTTGCAAACGCTGCACCCGCCACCACCAGATCAGCAGTTGCCACAATGACCATACGCCAATACCAATACTAAAGGCGATCGCTAAGCCAAAGGCAATCCCCACCCAACCCATTTCAGTCAGCCAACTAAACACGTCGCCCAAAAATTTGCCGATGCTGCCAAATAAGTTTGCGAAGAAATTATTGACTGGGCTAGGCAAAAGATTAGAAATCCAACTCCAAAAAGTTTGAATTACGCCAAAGGTGCGGTTACTTTCAATGGACGAGGGAAATAGGGGACGATTGGGGACAGGATCGAAGGCAAGCCAACCATACAGGGGAAAAAATACTTCAACCACTGACTGAGTATCGGTATTTTGAACTTCGTATAGTCCTGTAAACGGATTAAATTTACCAGAGGAAAATCCCACGGCATAGCGTGTCGGTATACCCAGCGATCGCAGCATGAGCGCAAGGGTTGATACAAAATGGCTTTCCTCGCCGCCGCCCTGCTCTATAAATTGCGATACCAGATCGCCTTTGGCAGGATCAAACTTGAGTTTTTGGATCGCATAGTTTTGTTTGATGCCCTCGGTGACTCGTACCGCGACATCGTAGGGATTATCCATTTTGATCGGCTTACCCTCAGCATCTTTAGCATTTGCCAAAAAATCTAGAGCCGTACTGCGAATCTGTGGCGATAGATTCGCAGTACCTTGTAAATAATAATTACGAATCGCCTTGGGATATTCACTCGGCATTTGTCTCAATAGCTGAGGGTTACGCTCAGGCACATTGGAGATCACGGTATAGGTGAGGTCTTGGGGCAAGGGACCTGGAGAGCGCATCATGCCTTCGGCATCAATATCTAATTCTTCACTAGGAAAAAAGAGGCGATTGGGGACGGCGGCGGCAGGAATCAGATTGGGAAATTTATTGGAGGTAATTGTGTAGGTTTGCACAACCTCTTGATAGGCGATCGGCTTGTTACTCCTATTCATTCCCAGAAAGGCATAGGTGGGAATTGGTAAGAAGAATTCGTAGTTCATCGGACTACGTTTAATGGTGCGAATTTGCTTGGGATCATTGCGGGAAATGCGCCAGCCTTTGCCCGTAAATTCGTCGTAGGCCATCACTCGCCAAAATAGCTCTGCCTGCGATCGCACCCGCATCATTAATTCAGGTTTGCGTTTATTTAATTGCGATGCTCCTGCGGAAGCCGTATCGATTTCAGGGGCAAATAGTTGTGGTAAACCCTCTAAATCACTGTTTTCGCCATTATCACCAGTTCCGCCAACGCCAGTTCCTCCCGTGCCGTTGTTCCCTGCTTGCTGCTGCTGATTTCTCTGTTGTCGGTTTAAAATGCTGCCGCGAGGAATCTCTCGTTGCAGCGAGAGATTGACACTAACGGGAAAATTGCGTAATTGGAAACCTGGTAAACGGGGTAGAAAGGCAAATATCGTCAAGCCTAATACTAAAACGATCGCCAGTAAGCTCGACAAAGGCAATAGGGAAATGCCGATTTTTTCAAGCTGAAACCCCTCTGTTTTTACGCCTAAGCGCGATCGGTGATCGAGTAGTAAAATCGGCAGCCCCACCAATAAAAAGCCGATTAACCACAATGCAAAGATCATCGTCTGGCTCAGGGTTGCGGCTAACGCCATCAGGATCAAGCCAATGATGATCGAATAGCCCAAATCCTTGCGGCGCGGTAAGTCAAAGCTATGCAAAACCTGTAACTGAATCAGCAATCTTGCCAATAACAGCTTGGTGTCTTCAGCCTGTCGCACAATGTCATTCAGAAAAACCACTAACATCGCGATCATCGCGATCGCAATGAATAATTTCACAATAATATTGCGGTTGCGCCGTGCATACCAGGCCCAAACTCCGCCGATCGCACTAAGGGGAATTGCCCACACACTATTACTAGTACTAGCGATCGCATCCATCGCACCGATGCTGATAAATACAAAAATCTGTACCAATACCCGCAGGGGAATTGAATCTTCAACCCCCTTGACCGTAAATTCTGAAGCTTGCCGTAATTTCGCGAATGCACCAATCTTTGATTGTGGCTTTGACCGAGGCTGCCGAATCGTATCCATAGCTCTGCAAAAAATTTAGAATAGATAGTACATAATGCAAGTCTCTCTACTTTAGCGCGATCGCTCAGTTTTGATTTTGTACTTAAGTAGTCGGGGCTAATCAAAAGCCAAGATCTAAAACCTGTGGCGTACGCGCACCGTGCGCCACAGGTTTTAGGGTTTTCACTTTTAATTCATTTTAGTTCTAACGAGCATGACAGCCAATTTTTGGGATATCGTTCTTTACTTTCGCCGCTATCGGAAAATGGCAATCTGGAGTATTGCAGGTTCTAGTTTATTTGAAATTATTGACTTGACTGTTCCCTATGCCGTTGGGCAGATTCTCAATGTGTTATCAGGTCGATCGCCCGATCGTGAAATAAATAGCTTGATAGTAGCGACGGCGGCAATATTTGGACAACCCGTTAATCAGACTAGTTCTTTAATTGTGTTGTCAGGATTGATTTTTGTGGTGACGGTCTTACGCGCACCGATTCAGGTATGGATTGCGAATAACTTCCATTGGGAAATCGCCCTCAAAACGCGGCGCGATCAAACTCAAAAGGCGATCGCTAAAATCTTAACTTTGCCAGTAGAATAATGCGGGGAGAATTGCGGGGAGAATTGCGGGGAGAATTGCGCGTGGTCTAGCCAATCATATGTGGTCATACCCCGAAATTGCAGGGCAGTTGATTCCTAAATCCGTGCGAATCCTTGGTATTTTTGTAATTATTTGCGCGATCGCTTGGTGGATTTCTGCATTCTTTTTAGTGTCATTTATTTTAGTCCTATGGGGAAGCTTACGAAAACTCAAAGGTTTAGTAAAAACTGAAGAGAATCTGGATATTTATCAGGAAAATACGGAAAGTCGCACTTCCGAAATTATTACTAATATTAAAACTGTCAAGGCTTTTGCCAATGAAGCTAAGGAATATCAACGCCAACGCGATCGCCTCGAACGGGAGGCAAAGGTCTCGCTCTGGGGAATTCACATTGGCTATGTGAAGTTGGGTATGGCAAGGGATACAGTCTTAGAAGCCTGTCAATTTGTCGTGTTTGGAGCCGCTTTATTCGCTACCTTTGGCGGCAAAATGTCGATTGGGCATTTCATCACGATTTCCACCTTGGCAAGCATGGCATATTCGGAAATCAAACCGATTTGCTTATTAGCAGAAGTCTTTGCCCGTCGCTATTCCTCGATGCTCCGCTTCCATGAATTTATGAAGCAATCCGATGGACAGGATGCGGCGATCGCCTTGCACACCGACACCAAATATCCCCAATATCGCTTTGATGGCAAAATTGAGTTTCGACATCTGACCTTTGGCTACGATCGCGATCGCCCAGTCCTCGAAAATATCCAATTCACGATTGAACCCTATGAAACCGTGGCTCTAGTTGGACGCTCAGGCTCAGGTAAATCAACCCTAGTCAAATTATTATTCCGTTACTTTAAGCCATCGGGCGGCGTTATTTTGATTGATGGAACAAATATTACAGAACTGGATATTACGGGCTATCGCAAACGCTTAGCGATCGTGCATCAAGAAGTTGATATATTTAATGGAACCCTGCTGGATAATCTCATGTATGGCAATCCCACAGCTACCTTTGAGGAAGTTCAAGAAGCCTGTGCGATCGCCAGTGTTGATGAGTTTCTATCCCTATTACCGCGTGGCTATCATACCATCGTGGGTGAGCGCGGAGTACTGCTCTCTGGTGGTCAGCGTCAAAGGTTGGGAATTGCCAGAGCTTTACTCGTTAATCCTGATATTCTCGTCTTTGATGAGGCGACATCTAGTCTTGATTACGAATCCGAGCGATCGATTCAACTTGCCATGCGCCGCATTCAGGGAACTCGCACCACAATTATCATTGCCCATCGCCTTAGCACCGTACGCGAAGCCGATAAAATTGTCGTTCTAGATAAAGGTGAAGTTGTCGAAATTGGCTCCCATCAACAGCTTCTTAGCCAAGGTGGTATCTATCATCGCTTACACTCTTTGCAAGAATCAGGAGAATTGTTATAGCCCCGATGCGTCGATCACTACTCATTATTTGGCAGTCCTAAAAAGGTCGTTCACATACAAGGATAAACAGGTAGTGTTTCACATTTGTTGGAGAGAAAATAATAGGCATAGGTTATAAAAAAATGCTGATACGGGTTTGAAGTTTTTATCAAATGACCTACAGCAATTGTCGATCAAA
>DCSN01000067.1:0-10331 GCA_002325645.1 Pseudanabaena sp. UBA1465 | reverse complement strand
TTTGAGCGCAAAGCGCTGTAATTCAACAAATGTGATACACACCAGCCATTTTTAGAAATGCCCCTATGCCTAGCTACTTAATACTCAAAAACTCAAATGATTATTGTGCAAAGCGATCGCCTGTTTGCGATCGCTTACTCCTAATTTATGCAAAATTGCATGAATATGTACGCGCACTGTCCCTGACGAAATATAGAGAATCTCCGCGATTTCTTGATTAGTTTTCTGCTCAGACATTAAACTGAGAATTTCATTTTCGCGGCGGGTCAAAGTATTGATTTTTAAGCTAGATAAACTGTCAGGAAAAATTTCTGAAGATTGAATTTGAAAAGTATGTTGAATTTCAGCAGTAGCGTTAGCATCCCACCAAGAGGCTCCTGCGATTACCGATCGCATGGCAAGAATTAACGTTTCAGCAGCAACTCCTTTTAGACAATAGCCCTGTGCGCCTGCGGAAACTAAACGGGAAATCAGCGATCGCTCATTGCGGGAGGTGAGTACCAAGATCGGCAAGTTGGGATGATTGAGCTTGAGTTGGCGACAGGTTTCTAAACCGCCCAACCCTGGTAAGCCAATATCAAGCAAAACAAGATCAAAGGTTTGTGCTTTGGCAAGGTCGATCGCTGTTTCTCCATCATTAGCCTCTGCTAAAATCTCGATTTTGGTTTCCTGTTGCAAGCGCACCTGTAAACCCAGACGAAATAACTCGTCATCTTCAACTAACAGGATTTTGAGATTATCTAGGGTCATTGATTTAGATTAAGCTATCGGGTAAAGCATTACAGCTTATGGCACATCATGGGATGAATGCACTAAAGAAGGTAAACGGAATCCAAAGATTGCGCCTTGAGGCTGTCGGTTTTCTGCCCAAATTGTACCGCCATGAGCTTCGATAATTTGGCGAGTTAGGTACAGCCCCAATCCTGAACCAGTCGCTAAGCGATCGCTCTGACCTTGATAAAAGCGATCGAACAGGTAAGGCTTCTCATCAATTTTAATACCCGCACCAGAATCAATCATTTGCACAACTTGATAGGATGAATTTGTTTCAAGCACCAATTCTACCTTTGCGCCTCTAGGAGAATGGTTAATCGCATTAGTAAGCAGATTTGTAAAAACGCGCCGTAATTGGAACCCATCTCCATTCACCCAAAGAAATTTACGAAAGTCCGATTCTCCATAGTTCAGATTTATATACACACTGCGACTAGTCGATAAAGGAATCAAAGCGATCACAACTTCTTCCGCCAAGTTCACAAGATTAATGGGAGCTAATTTTAGCTGTAATCCTTCCGTTTCATTACGATAGACATCAAGGAGAGTTTCCACTAGACGCAAGCTATTCTGATGACTGCGAATCATTGTGGCTACAGCAGTTTTTTGTGGAATCTGAATTTGCCCAAATTGTCCGCGTTCAAAGGCGTGGAGAGTCTCGATCGCTCCTAGTAATGGCGTTTTTAAGTCATGGGCTAACGTAGAGGCAAAGTCTTCACGCATATTCATGATTTTGTCTTGTGCCTGAAGTTTTGCTTGTTGCGTGACTAAAACCAGTTGAGTTTGTCGATTGCGATCGCTTAGGACTGCTGTGACAACTAGAGCCAAGATAGTTACCAAGCGATTGACCACCATAGAGATTTGAACTGTTTCATGATTAGGAATCCAAATATTGATCAGTGTCAAAAACACTGCCGCAAGTGTGATCAGAAAAGTACTGGTACGGCTCAATCGGGAATTAGCAATCAGAATCGGACTAATGTAGAGATATCCCATCACATATTCTGGCGGTGTGGAAAATTCTAAAATAATCACTATGCCAATTAAGCCCACAATTATCCAAAATGAAGGCGATCGCCAAATTTGTTCTAAATGTCTCATATCTTTTAAGAGGCGATCGCTACTTATTAGAGGGTTAATGGGTACTCTATTCCAGCAGGATTTCTTGTACTGTATCTCGATAGCTTAATGGTTAGACGATAGTTGAGGCATTCGCCCAACACCACATGAGATCCAAAATTTGTTTTATAATGATACATCAGATTATATGGTGAAAAAATGACGCTAAATAATTTGTTGGAAATAAAAGGAATTATCCATCGCGATCCTGAAATCATGAGTGGAGTTCCAGTTTTCAAGGGAACTCGTGTTCCTTTAAAAACACTTTTTGACTATCTTGAAGGAGATGATGGATTAGCTGAGTTTATTAATGACTTTCCATATCTCAAAACTCAAACTATGAAGGTTGTAGAAAATGCGGCTAGGCTATTAATTGCTCAGGAACGTGCCGCTTGATGTTGATATTAATGGACGAAAATCTACTGAGTAAAAAGCTTAAACAGCCTTTTTTAAGAAGCAGTTTTGATGTTTACAATGTTGATGATATGGGATGGCGAGGATTTAAGGATAAAGAGATTCTCGATTTGGCTGAGAAATATCCCAAAGTCTTGAGAATCGTGATTTTAGATACTCGTAGTACTCGCCCTGATTATTTATTGCCGATGATGGAAAAAATCAATAATTTTGTCTTATCTTTGTCAATTGGAGAAGTAGTATCTATCAACGATATGGGTGAGATTAAGAGAGATTTTCTGTAATTGTTTTTTAAGATAGGCGTTTTGAGATGAGATCTCAAAACAAAGTAAATTCTTCTGGAATATGTCCGATCGCATTGGCAACTGCATCAAGGTAAGCATCAAACTCCATTCCATGCGCCTTAGCAAACAACCTCAGCGTATCCGCCTTAGTGCTACCCTCACCCTTCTCAATGCGACTGACTTGGCGCTCTGATAAACCGATAATATCTGACTGACGCAGCTTATATTTTTTGCGTAAAGTCGCGATCGCCTTGCCAAACACTTGATCGTGAGTTGACTTGAGAGCATCAAACTTTTGCTTCCATTTGGGATCGGTCACATAACGGAAAGCATCAAGATCGAGATGAATATCTGCACTTTCCCAATAAAGGTAACTACCATTATTAGCGATCACAAAGTTGCTGCGTTCGTTGATGGGAATACGCTTTAAAGCTGGTAATGAAGAAAAGGGAACTTCAAATTTCTCCATGCTACAACTAAACACTAACAAGCGATCGCCAATCACAGTTGCTTCAGCAATTAATTGTTCTGGCGCTCCCATAGCTCCAATATTAGTGGTTTGCATAATTTTATGATTTAGGCGATCAAATATCTATAGACAACTATGTGAGATATTAGCCAATTATATACGAACACAAAATTTTCGTATGGAGTCTAGCTGACAAAAGTGATATTGCTTTCTTAAAGGAGCGATCGCTAACTAAACACCAACTAAACGCAGTCTAAACAGCTAAATCTTTACCAAGCCTACAACCTAGATACTCGTAAGCACAAGCGTTCTAAACGCAAAGATATACCTTGTCAAGCGGAGAATATGGATCGATGATTTGACTGTTAGGAGCAGTTTCCTGACATTTAATCGATTTAAAGAGAAGAATTTCCACCATGCTACAAGGATGGATTCAGATAGGAATTACTCTAGTACTGATAGTAGCGATCGCCCCGTTCTTTGGTCGTTACATCGCGAGAGTATTTCTAGGACAAAAGACAATCTTAGACTCAGTTTTAAATCCATTGGAGGGTTTGATTTTTAACCTCAGTGGTGTTAAGACTGAATCTCAAATGACGGGCTGGCAATATGCTCGCGCTATTTTGCTAAGCAATTTGATCATGGCAATCTTGCTATTTTCGTTGCTGATGTTTCAGGGGATATTGCCATTTAACGTCACGAATCTAAGCGCTCCTAGTTGGGACTTAGCTTTACATACAACGATTTCGTTTATCACCAATACCAATCAACAGCATTACTCTGGCGAAACCGCCTTGAGTTACGCCACACAGATGTTTGGCATTGCCTTCTTGATGTTTACTTCTGCCGCAACAGGGCTGGCAGTGGGGATCGCCTTTATTCGCGGTTTGACAGGGCGATCTCTAGGCAATTTCTATGTGGATCTGACTAAATCAATTACCCGCATTCTCTTACCGATTAGCATTATTGGGGCTGTTATATTTATCGCCGCAGGTGTTCCCGAAACCCTATCAGCGCCTATAGTTGTGCCGACCTTAGAAGATGCGAATATCAGTCAGGCGATCGCCATTGGTCCAGTGGCACATTACGAAATTATCAAACAGTTGGGTGAAAATGGCGGCGGCTTCTTTGCGATTAACTCCGCCCATCCCTTTGAGAATCCCAATGGCTTCACGAATCTACTTCAAATTTTGACGATGATTTCTATACCAACAGCATTGATCTTTACATACGGTGAGATTGCTAATAGTCGTAAGCAAGCATGGCTATTTTTTGGAATGGTGTTCATTCTCTATGTTGCTTTTATTATCGTTACAGGAATTGGTGAATATCAAGGCAATCCGCTTGTCAATACTTTGCTAGGCACACAAAGTCCCAACTTAGAAGGAAAAGAAATAAGATTTGGTTGGGCGCAATCGGCTCTATTTGCAGTGACTACGACTGGCACGATGACGGGAGCCGTTAACTCTCTCCATGACTCCTTCATGCCTAACGGTGGTTTTATCACGCTCTCGAATATGTTTCTCCAAATTATTTGGGGAGGACAAGGCACAGGAACCGCTTATCTATTTGCCTATTCGATTTTGGCAGTATTTGTGACGGGGTTGATGGTTGGCAGAACTCCAGAATTTTTTGGGCGCAAGATTGAGAAAAATGAAGTGGTTTTAACCAGTTTTTTGCTTCTACTCGTTCACCCAATTGTGATTCTGATTCCTGCGGCGATCGCCTTAGCATTTCCCGATCAGTTAGCAGGTATTAGCAATTCAGGATTTCATGGATTATCGCAAGTGGTCTATGAGTATGCCTCGGCGGCGGCAAATAACGGTTCTGGCTTTGAAGGTTTAGCTGATAATACACTTTGGTGGAATCTTAGTACTTCTGTTAGTTTATTAGGCGGTCGTTATGTGCCAATTATTGCTTTGCTGTTATTAGCCGATGGAATGTCGCGCAAGCAACCTGTCGCCATGACCACAGGCACACTTCGCACCGATACCGTTCTCTTTACTAGCGTTACCGCAGGTGTGATTTTGGTGATGGGTGCTTTGACTTTCTTCCCAGTGCTTGCCTTAGGTCCGATCGCTGAAGCATTTCTAATCGCTAGAGGCGGATAGCCCTCATCCCCCAGCCCCTTCTCCCTTCATGGGAGAAGGGGAGTAAGAAGTAGCTCTAAATATTTCTTGTCCCCCTCTCCCTCAATGGGAGAGGGGCTAGGGGTGAGGGTCTTAGGAAATTCTATTCTCAATGTTCTCTTTTCAAAACTCTATGAATAACACTTCGTCATCTTCTAAAAAGCGTGAACTTGGCAGCACTCGTGATTCCCGTAGACATACGCCAAAAGTGTCAACTGATGGACTGTATCAGAGGGCAGTTCAGTCTGCGTTTGTCAAACTCAATCCCAAAATTGCCGTTCGCAATCCCGTCATGTTTATGGTCTGGGTCGGTACGCTTGTGACCTTGCTAGTTACGTTTGACCCGAATCTTTTTGGCACTGTCAAAGGCGATCCCAGTCAAGAGCGTGTTCTCAATGGATTGATTACTGTGATTCTCTTTTTTACAGTAGTATTCGCCAACTTTGCTGAAGCGATCGCTGAGGGACGCGGTAAAGCCCAAGCTGATTCTTTGCGAACGACACAGACAGATACGATCGCCCGAAAAGTTCTACCTGATGGCACAATTCAACCAACTAGCTCGACCGAACTACGACGTGGCGACTTAGTAAAAGTAGCGATCGGTGAGATGATTCCTACGGATGGCGAAGTAATTGCGGGATTAGCCTCTGTCGATGAATCGGCAATTACAGGCGAATCTGCGCCCGTTCTCAAACAACCAGGGACAGATATTGCCAGTTCGGTTACAGGCGGTACTCGCGTAGTTTCCGATGAATTAACGATTCGGATTTCGGCTGACCCTGGTCAAGGATTTATCGATCGCATGATTGCCCTAGTCGAAGGAGCAGAACGCACGAAAACACCTAATGAAATTGCTTTGACGGTTTTGTTAACGGTGCTAACACAGGTGTTTCTAATTGTGGTTGCCACGATGACCCCGATCGCCAATTATGTAAATACACCGACCACGATCGCCATTTTAATTTCCCTATTAGTTGCGTTGATCCCCACCACGATTGGCGGCTTACTCAGTGCGATCGGTATTGCAGGCATGGATCGGGTCGCGCAGTTTAACGTAATTGCCACTTCTGGACGCGCCGTTGAAGCCTGCGGTGATATCAATACATTGGTGTTAGACAAAACTGGCACAATTACCCTCGGCAATCGCTTAGCCGATGAATTTATCCCTGTCAATGGACATTCCCTCGCCGAAGTTGCCACGGTTGCCCTTGCCGCCAGTATCTTTGATGAAACTCCCGAAGGTCGATCCATTGTCCAACTAGCCGAACAATCGGGAGTCGTTGTCAAATTTGATCGTACTCAAGCCAAAGGTATTGACTTCTCCGCACGCACCCGCATGAGTGGCACGGATTTACCTGACAGTATCGAAATTCGCAAAGGCGCAGTGGATGCGATTCGTGGCTTTGTGCGATCGCGATCAGGAAACGTACCTGAAGAATTTGAAGCCGCCTATGAGAAAGTCTCCAAGCTTGGTGGCACTCCTTTGGGAATCTGTCAGGGCGGCGATCTTTACGGTGTGATCTACCTCAAAGATATTGTCAAATCAGGACTGCGCGAACGTTTCGATCAACTAAGGCGCATGGGTGTCCGCACAATCATGCTCACGGGTGATAACCAGATTACGGCTTCCGTAATTGCTCAAGAAGCAGGTGTGGACGATTTTATTGCCGAGGCAACTCCCGAAGACAAAATCGAAGTAATTCGCAGCGAACAGGCTCAGGGTAAATTAGTGGCGATGACAGGCGATGGTACTAATGATGCGCCAGCCTTAGCTCAAGCAAATGTCGGTGTTGCCATGAACTCAGGCACACAAGCCGCTAAGGAAGCCGCGAATATGGTGGATTTGGATAGCGATCCGACTAAGTTGATTGATTTGGTAGCGATCGGTAAGCAATTGCTGATTACACGCGGCGCTTTGACCACGTTTTCCATCGCCAATGACATCGCCAAATACTTTGCCATCATCCCCACGATCTTTGCAGCATCAGGTATTGGCGCGTTAAATATTATGGGTTTAAAAAGTCCCCAATCAGCAATTCTTTCGGCATTAATTTATAACGCGCTAATTATTCCTGCCCTAATTCCCCTTGCTCTCAAAGGTGTAAAATTTCGCCCTCTCACCGCCGATCAACTCTTGCAAAGAAATATTTTGCTTTATGGTCTAGGTGGTGTAATTGCTCCATTTATTGCGATTAAATTTATCGATATTTTATTACCCATAACTTGAACCATGAAAAAGAAATATTCTCTATATCTATTCTTTACCCTTTGCCTAAACTTAATCGTGGCTCCCGCACTCTATGCCGCCAATGCTGAAAGCTTTACCAAATTTCAAGCCTACGCGCTAGGACTGTTAGGAATTGCCAATTTTGCTTTCTCGATTTATCTATTTGTCGTCATGTTTCAACCAGAAAAATTCTAGCCAATCACCAATCACCAATCACCAATCACCAATTACCAATTACCAATCACCAATCACCAATCACCAATTACCAATCACCAATCACCAATTATGAACGAAATTATTAAAGCTATTCGCATCACTATTGTCCTTTGGGTACTCATTGCTGTGGTTTATCCTTTGGGAATATTAGCGATCGCGCAGTTACCTTTTCTCTCCAGTCAAGCCAATGGCAGCCTCATCCGTAATGCTCAAGGTCAAATCGTGGGTTCCGCATTAATTGGACAGCCATTTACTAGCGATCGCTACTTCAACAGCCGTCCTAGCACTACCAACTACAGCACCGCCGATCCGAAAGCAGATACAGCGAATATTCTTAAAACAGGTGTTTCAGGTGCAAGCAATCTCGCGCCGAGCAATCCTGACTTACTAAAGAGAATTAAAACGGATATATCGAAACTCCAACAATCAGGAATCTCGACAACTGCTGATTTAGTCTATACTTCTGGCTCTAGTCTTGATCCCCATATCACGACCGAATCAGCGAAGGCGCAAGTTGCTAGAATTGCTCAAGTCCGCAAAGTCGAACCTAGTCAACTTGAAAAGTTAATTGAACAAAATAGCGATCGCCGTTTTCTTGGTATCTTTGGCGAAGATGGCGTGAATGTCTTGAAATTAAATTTAGCATTGGATTCTTTGTTTGCAACTATGCACCACACACAATCGGATTATGCAGTATTCTTCCCACAGTTGACTCGTATCAAAACTTAGATATATTTCTGCCTCTTTCCAGTTGGCGATTAATGCTTTAATCACGGGACTGTATAGCTTTGCAGGATTAATACGTGGATTGTTCAGCCATCTTGATAGTTGTCTTTGCGTGCTTTGGGCGATCAATGCTTTCGTGTTGATATGGCTTAGCCACTTCGTTAAATTCACACTCCCTGTGGCGATCATTCCCACCATCATCCACACCATTACTCTCAAATGGCGCACATCTGACCACTGGCTGTATTGACCCCCAAACTTTATTAGTTACCATTATAGATTCGTGAGGCGTTTTGGGTCATTTGTCCTATGCTCCTTTTTCTTCTAAAAAAAGCATACGCCTCTTTTTTGCTAAAATCCACCCCCTATATACTTTCTACCCACTTCTCTTACCACTTTTGTCAGTCAATCAGGATTTGAACTGTTTCATGATTAGGAATCCAAATATTGATCAGTGTCAAAAACACCGCCGCAAGTGTGAATAGAAAAGTACTGGTACGGCTCAATCGGGAATTAGCAATCAGAATCGGACTAAAGAGTTATACTGTATTTTATCAATCAAAATTTAGTGTTGTCTATGAGGCAATATGTCTGAGTCGATCGCCTTAGAACTTCCCGAACCTTTGGCAAAAAAAAGTTAAGGAAATTGCTGCGCTCAATCGTCAGGGGATTGAAGAAATGCTGATTGAATGGATCGATCGCACTATTAATGAGATTCCCATAGATACTTTGCCTGATGAACAGGTTCTAGCTCTTTGTAATTTGCAGAATTAAGGTATTGGAGCAGGTTGAATGTGCTTTCCAGCATAGAAAACAACTACTTTTAATTGAGTTTCATCGGGAACATAAAATACTCGATCTCCCCCAGTCACTTCATATTCCCATACGCCTCTATATTTTTTGCCTTTTAACGGAAATACCCGTCCAGGCTGTCTCGTTATTGGTGCTGTCTGTAGGTCTTTGTAGCAACGTCTGGCGTTTTCAGGATTTCGCTGGATCAGGGCTTCCCAGTCTCGATTTACGCGCCGATTTTTAGCTACTACTAACCAAATAGTTCCTATCTTGGGCGTATTAGAAGTCTCAAGTGAATCAGGAGTTGTCAGTTTTACTTCTGGTGGCTCGATATTTTCGTTGATCTCTTCGGTGATGTTTTCTGGCATATCAAGATTGCTTGATTTGAGTAAAGGCTGCTTCTAGGTCTGGATTGGCTATGGCTAAGGCGCTCTCATACCATTCATGGATAATTGCTTCTAATTCATTCCATGCTTTGTCGAAATTTTTTGTTTCTTGTAAAGCAACTGAGCGATAGGCTGAGATCACTTCGTTAATAAATTCATTCAATTCGTCTGCGTCAAATGCTCCCAGCCAACCATAGGGATGCTCTGCGCCAATTTTTTGGTTTAACAATAAACGAAAGGCGGTATTGAGAAGTTCGACAATTTCGCGGCTATGCTGGGCAGTTTTTACAAATAGAGCTACGTCTTCTCGCCGCAGTAGGGCAAAGGATTGGTCGTTGCGGGTAATGGTGATAGGATGTTCTAGGGCTTTGTCTAAGATTCTGCCTGGTTGACGGTTTAGCTCGGTGGCTGTGACTAGTTCATCTGAGTAAATGGAGTTCATAGTTTTTGGGTCAACAGTTGTTTTTGAGCGTGTGGGAAAATTGTAATAATTATTTGGGAGAGTGTAGTATAAATGTACGTACTATTCTACGTTGTTTGCTTTCTAAGTCAATGGTAAGCTATTTTCTAAGTTCTGAAATTTAAAGGATAAATCAGGGCTTGGGAGTTGTGGTTACTGAGAAGCAGATTAGAGTTTTGTCTTGAGATATTTATTTAGATAAGCTAGTCCGAAAAAGTTGCCTTGATCATATTGTTTGACAAAAATTGGCAATATTTGCCATAATTGAATTGTCAGAAATATACATAACTACTAGCTATGACTACAGTAAATATCTCTGTTCCTGATTCTATGAA
>DCSN01000243.1 GCA_002325645.1 Pseudanabaena sp. UBA1465 | reverse complement strand
ATAAGCGATGCCACTAAATCCGCAGCAACATCATTATTCCAATAAGAGCCGTGAGCATCTGCCATGCCTAAAGCCATGCCAGCATGGGCTTGACCAAATCGCAAAGCACCTGATTCTGCGCCGTTGGCGTGCATCCAGAGATATTGATCGGAAAAGAAGAAGTTCTTCGCCTTGTCGTGTTTGATGGCGTTGCCTAGAGGATAGGCGATTAGATCTGATGAATGAATGATATTTATCCAAGTGAGCGCGTTGTAGCTTGTGGCAACAAAATCATCGACTGCGGAAAAGTCTATATTTTGCTTGAGGCGCATGAACAAGAGAGGTGATCCCATTGTCACAAGTCCGCGTAGTTTGTACTCAGAGTCACTTGAGTTAAATAATTTGCGAAATTCGTAAGCGGGATCATTTTCGGGTAAATCTTTGGTAAATAGGAGATCCCAAAGAACTAATGTACCGAGTGAATGGGAAGCGATCGCTATTTCTTTGTCTTCGGGATGGTTATCAACAAAGTCTTGGAATTGCTGCAAGATTTGTTTGCGGATAGATGCGCCTTTGTCGTTATTGAGATAGGTCAAAAAGTCGCCAAAAAATTTGGCAATAAAGTCTTCGCGTTGTTCTTGGTAACGATAAATGTCCCATTCACTCCCGCTTAGTTCTTTGCATTTTTCGGACAAGTTCTTAACATCAGAGCGAACCCAGTTAAAGAGTTGATCGGTTTTGCTTTTAAAGGAATGTCCCCAAAAGCTAGAGTAAAAAATTGGTGATTGGGCATTTTTCTTACTGAGAATTTCTTTGACTTTTTTCTTGAATTGATCGCCATAACCTGCGTCTTGAGTGGCGACACCATGAATGAGGAAAACTAGCATAATCTCTGTGTTGATTGAGTTGTAAATTATCTTACTTTATATCAGGATATTTACCGATTTAAGTAATCATTGATAATTTCTAAAATCACTTGTTCAATATTTGGAATTTCAGATTCTATGATTTTATTTTTGATGTGTTTGTGATTTGTATAACCTAAGTCAGGCTTATGTTTTGCATTATCATAGCGAAATATCAAATTGTTTTCATGATCTTGATAATGGAATGAGTAGGAGAGTTTTTCAATAGATTCTTGTAGATCAATATATTCTTTAAAAAACAAACGTGATCCTTGCGAAAATTCTAAGTTACCTTGAATGAAGCCGACATAATCTGATCTACTATCTACTGAAAAATTGAAAGACAAAATCCATTCATCATTCATGTATTTTTGAATGATAGCAATGATGTTAGTTTGGTAAGTATTGAACAACATATTCGATCGCTTCTAACTTTTGTAGAGAATTAGTTAATTTTCTTTTGATTTTGATCTCACCTGCCCAACTTATATATTCGTCATCGCCGCCTGTGAGGTCTTCAGATGTCCAATTTTCAAGGAAAAATTCAGATGAAATTTGATATTTTGTTTCAAATTCTTTTAGGATTTTATTAGTCTTGTCTAGCGATCGCTTCAAGTGTTTAATTTCAGATTCTATGGCTGATCTAACCAGATTCTGAACCATTTCAATGTCAGATGTATCGGATTTGATTTGTAGTTGTAACATGATGTTTACCTCAAATAAATAATTTTGCTTTGAATGTCAACAATTTCTTATTTGATATATGCTAGGACTGCAAAAATATCATCTCGCTCTAGATCGTCATAGTCTTCAAGGATTTCTTCGGTGGTCATGCCTGAACTGAGGAGTTCTAAGATCATCTCGACTGGATAGCGCAAACCTCTGATGCAGGGTTTGCCATGACATATATTCCAGTCTATTGTGTTACGTTGTAATAGCATATTTTAGATACTCCTTAGTAAATGGGTTGAGATGATTTTACTCTGATTAAATTGAAAGAGATTTTTTAAATTCTTGTTTCTTGCTAGAGATTAGAGAGCGTAGCCGATCGCCTTCTTCCTGCTGTTTCCTTTCCTCTCCTCAAGTTCTAACCGATTTGTAAAGTAAAGTTATTTGTCATATACATCGCGCCGATGACCTATGTGAAAAATTGTGATTATTTGCTGTTGATCGTCAATTGTGTAAAGCACACGATAATTTCCCACTCTAATTCGCCAACCTTCTCTACCCTTAAGCTTTAAGCAGCATGACGGTCTGGGATCTTTTCCCCAACCCTGAACTGCGTCACATATTTTTGGATAGGTTTCTTTAGGCAGATCGGCAAGTTCTTTTTGAGCGCGTCTTAATATTTCTAAGTTGTAGCTCATGCTCGTGATTGGTTAATTTCAGCGATCGCTTGGGCAAATGGGATAGCTTCGTCCTGTGATTCTTCGGCTAGGTCAAAGGCATAAATTTCTTCTAGTTCTTCTAGACGGGCAAGCAGTTTTTGATAATAGTCAAATTCTACAACTACGCTCAAACGTTGACCTTGAGCATCAACAATGTATTGTTCGCTAATTGTTTGCATTGGTAACTCCTAATTATTGGGGTTGAGTCAATTATATGTAATCTCAAGGAAATTAATTTTGTATAACACAAAAACTATATTTTAACGGATCAAAACTTAGTTTTTGAAGATATAATCTTTTGGCACAGGCGAATATTCCCTTGAGAGCTATAATACAGCCAACATTTTATATACGTGGTTAATATATGACTGTAAAGCTAAAAAGTCCAGATGCATTTCTTGATGTAGGTTATCTAGAAGGTTATCCTTTTTGCCAAAAGTTTTTATCTAGTCCAGAATTTACGGTTGACTTCCTAAAAAGCTTTAATGTTTCTAAAAAAAATAGCTCAAAAACGAAAGAAGGTTATGCAATTAATATAACCGAAGCAACTGAATCTGGTGAAATAGATCTTAACGACTTACTGATTAAATATGTAAAGAAACCAAGAGTCTGGCTATCTCTTAGGCAAGGTGAATATTCAGAAACATCTGAACTCAAAGATCCTATATCTTTATTTTTCAAGTTTGGAGAGCTTAGTGGTGCAGAAAAGTCT
>DCSN01000237.1:17824-21538 GCA_002325645.1 Pseudanabaena sp. UBA1465 | reverse complement strand
TTGACCTGCTGAATGTAGGTTAAAACACTACCAAGGATCAAATATAAGACCAGAATCGGTGGGGCGGCAAAGCCGCCCCACCGATTCTGGAAAATCTGGATTGGTATTTTATTTTCTCGCAAGTCCTCAACCTTTGAAATTGATCTTAGCCAGCAAAGTTTTTGCGCGTCTAGTAACAGCCCGTTTTGTCAAAATCCCTTGCGAAGGACTGAATAGTAACGCAAACAAGAAAAAACCTGAAATAATCAAGACGATCGCACTGCCCGAAGGAACATTTTGATAATAACTGACATACATTCCACTGACACTCGCGATAACGCCAACGATCGCGCCTAAGCCCATCATTAAATGTAATTCTTTTACTAATAGATAGGCGGTGGCGGCGGGTCCAGTCAGGAGCGAAACCACCAGCACTACGCCGACCGATTGCATACTGGCGATAATCGTGAGGGTGATGCCTGCCATCAGCCCAAAGTGAATGAAATGGACAGGTAAGCCCATCGCTTTAGATGCCAAGGGATCGAAGCAATAGAAGATTAGTTCTCGGTAAAAGATGGCGACACAGGATAGAACTGCGATCGCAATGATTAAGGTGCGCCAGAGGTCAGTACTTGTTACTCCCAAAATATCGCCAAATAGAAAACTATGCAGATCTAATTTGCTTTTGAGTGTGGTAATCAACATGACACCCAAAGCTAAAAATCCTGAAAATACCAAAGCCATCGCCGTATCAACCTTAATTTTGGAATGGGTCTGAATCCATGCCACCACAAAGGTACTCATCGTTCCTGCGATGAATGCGCCGAGGAAAATATCCATACCAATATAAAACGCGATCGCTAATCCTGGTAAGACTGCATGGGCGACCACATCCCCTAAAAGTCCCATGTGCTGCACGATCAGATAACTACCAACTACTGCCGATAGAATCCCAATCAGAACACCAATGGCGATCGCATTTCGCATAAATTCAAAGCCCAAAGGCTCAATCAACCAAGTCAACATAATTTTTATTCCTTAACTTATCTTATCCAAAACGAAGATCTGCCCTCACCCCCCCAGCCCCCTCTCCCATTAAGGGCGAGGGGGAGTAAGATTAATTTCTTGTTCCCCTCTCCCTTTTTGGGAGAGGGGCTAGGGGTGAGGGTCTACAATTCCTTCTGCATCAAAATCACGCTATCGCCGTAGGCACGTTTAATGTTCTGGGTGGTAATCACCGCATCGCGATCGCCATCAGCAATTAGTTCTTTATTTATCAGCAATAGGCGATCGTAATTATCCAAATTAGAACCAAGATCGTGAGTAATTACTAACAGGATTTTGTTTTGAGATTTTAATTCGGCAAATACATCAAAAATTACCGACTCCGTTTTTTTATCAACACCGACAAAAGGCTCATCGAAAAATAGTAATTCTGCTTCTTGGGCGATCGCCCTCGCCAGAAATACCCTTTGCTGTTGACCGCCTGATAGCTCACCAATTTGGCGATCGCGCAAATCCCACATACCGACACGCTGAAGCGCTGATTTGACGATGCTTTCACAATGACAACCCGACTTTTTGATCCAGCCCAACCAATTACGATGACGAGTGCGGGACATCATCACCGCGCCCCATACGGTCACAGGAAAATCCCAATCCACCTGCGATCGCTGTGGCACATAGGCAACGGTACGCAGTTGTCGATGTAAAGATCGAGATCGATAGCGCACATGACCGCTAGAAGCAGGAACCAAGCCTAAAATGGCTTTGAAAACCGTACTTTTGCCAGCACCATTAGGACCAATTACCGCCACCATCTGCCCAGAAGAGATCTCAAAGCTGACACCCTCCACTGCACTGACATCGTGATAACTAACTGCTAAATTTTCAACTTCTAGCATATTTTTACTCAAAGGTATTATGATAATGATTATCATTCTTTGTGGCAAAAAAACAAAATGGCTCTAAATTCATTTGCAAAATCATCGCCAGTGTCAGGATTAAGAACAAATAAAGCCTTTAAATTTTCATCAATAGCGCTCGTGCTGGCGATCGCCAGCAGTATCACAGCCTGTACCGTCTCCACCCCAACCGCTACCAACACTACAAATACTACGACATCAGCCGCAACTCCCGCAAAAACTGAAAGCTTACCGCTAGTCGTGGCGACAAACTCGGTAGCCTGTGCTTTGGCTAAGCAAATTGCAGGCGATACGATCGATCTGAAATGCCTGATCGAAGCGGGGACTGACCCGCACGTTTATCAACCTAAACCCGACGATCGTAAAGCGATCGACTCTGCAAAACTAGTTCTCTATGGTGGTTATGACTTTGAGCCAAGTCTGATCAAATTAATTCAAGCTAGTTCAAATACAGCACCAAAAATTGCAGTTAACGAGGTTGCTGTCCCGAGTCCCTTGCTCTCTAAAGAAGGGCATAGCCACGATCATGATCATGATAAAGAAGACAAAAAAGATGCTAAAGCTGAAAATTCCGATCAAAAAGTTGCCCAAGAAGCCGATCCCCATGTTTGGAATAATGCTCAGAATGGCATCAAAATCACCCAGTCAATCAATAAAAGCTTGAGTTCACTCCGTCCTGATCAAGCGGAAACCTATGCCAAAAACACTGCCAAGATTGTCAGCGAACTTGAGCAAATTGATGTTTGGATCAAGGCTCAAATTGCTACAATTCCTGAAGCTTCTCGTAAGTTAGTTACAACTCACGATGCCCTTGGCTACTATGCCCAAGCCTATGGCATTCCCGTTGAAGGTGCTTTGAATGGAATTAGCACTGAGGAGCAACCAACGCCAACCAGAGTTAAGGAACTCGTTGAGGTGATTAAAACCAGTAAAGTTCCCACCATTTTTGCAGAAGTATCGATCAATCCCAAGTTGATTACCACCGTGGCAAAGGAAGCTAATGTCAAAGTTTCCGAACGCGAACTTTATGCCGATGGTTTGGGCGCAAAAGGTAGCGAAGCTGAAACCTATGCAGGGATGTTGATTGCTAATACTCGCACGATTGTAGAAGGATTGGGCGGCAACTATACTGCATTTCAATTGAAGACACCTTAACACCATGCTCGATCTGTTCCCTCAAAAACCTGCTGTAACCACAGAACAATTGCAGCAGGTCAAAGATTGGCTATATGAAATCTGGCAAATCGATCGCCATACAGTTATTTCCCTCAGCCAATTACAATGCCAAGACTCTGGCTGTCCACCTATTCAGACCGCGATCGCGATTATGACTAGCCCGCATCGGGTAATTCGCATTCATAAGGCAATTCCCGATATCACTTACGCTGATGTGGTGCAAGCGATCGCTGCAAACAAAAACAACCCCAAAAAATCATAAACTCACCATTTCCGAAAATATCATGCCAACTTCTCAACTCGATATCCCTAAACGCGGAATGCCAGTGACCATCGTTACAGGATTCTTAGGTAGTGGAAAAACAACACTTCTCAATCAAATCCTTAAGAATCGTCAAGATTTAAAAGTTGCGGTTTTGGTCAATGAATTTGGTGACATTAATATTGATGGGCAGCTACTTGTCGATATTGAAGATGGCATGGTGGAGCTAAGCAATGGTTGTATTTGCTGCACGATCAATGACAGCTTAGTTGATGCTGTGTATAACGTTTTGGAGAGAGAAGATCGCATTGACTATATGGTGATTGAGACTACTGGCGTTGCTGACCCTCTGCCGATCGCCTTGACTTTTTT
>DCSN01000237.1:8049-17723 GCA_002325645.1 Pseudanabaena sp. UBA1465 | reverse complement strand
GAAGCATTTACTGCTGAGCATTTTGGTAGTGAGGCGGCGCTTAGTCAGGTGCAGTATGGTGACATCGTTTTACTGAATAAGACTGATTTAGTGTCAGAAGAGCGAGTTAATGCATTAGAAGAATATCTTCGCAAGACCAAATCTAAAGCCAGAATCCTGCGATCGCAGCATGGTGAAGTGCCATTGCCCTTGATTTTAGATGTAGATCTTGCGCCAACTAGTGTCTATCAACAAGTAGAGAATGAGGATGAAGTCTATGAGCATGAAGTCTATGAGCATGAAGTCTATGAACATGAACATCATCACCACAAGCATGAACATCACGATCATGAACATCATCATCACCATTCCGATCATTTAGATAATGATGGCTTTATTTCTGTCTCATTTCAAAGCGATCGCCGTTTGGATTTAGACAAGTTCACCTATTTCCTTGATAAGGTAATGCCCGTTGATGTGTTTAGAGCGAAAGGTGTTCTCTGTTTTGCTCAGGAAGATCTGCGCTTTATTTTTCAGTTGAGCGGAAAGCGCTACGAGCTAAACTATGACCACCGCAAGAAGCCGATTGACAATCAATTAGTTCTCATTGGCAGAAATCTTGACGCACAGTTGCTTCAACAACAATTACAGGAATGCTTGGTATAATTTGCTCTAATTATCTAACTACAGCGCTTTGCGCTTAATTAAACCCCAGAGAAATTTTGGGAAGCGGCGCGGCGCGCCGCTTCCCAAAATTTCTCTATACTACTCAAAGCTTTAATAAGCTGTATTTAAAAATGTCTGACAATTGGATAGAAAATCTTAAATATGATGCGCGAGGATTGATTCCTGCGATCGCGCAAGATCATCAGGATGGCACAGTTTTGATGGTGGCATGGATGAATCGCCATGCCCTAGAGTTAACAATTTCCACTGGCGAAGTCCATTATTGGAGCCGATCGCGCCAAGAGCTATGGCATAAAGGAGCCACATCAGGACATATTCAAAAACTCAAAAAGTTCTATTACGATTGCGATCGCGATGTAATCCTAGTCAAAATCGAGCAAATTGGAGATGTTGCTTGTCACACTGGCGCGAGAAGTTGCTTTTTTACGGAAGTTCCAGTTCAATCAGTTTAGAAAAAAGAGAACTAGGCGATCGCTCTTTGGATTTCTAGAACCTTTAACATAAGCGCCTGCGCTTTACGGGAGCTTGGATTAAGAGGTGCGGAAGATCCAGAAATCTTTGAGGCAGGCAAGGCTCAGCAAATTATCTTCACGACCAAAGATAGTGATTTTGTCAATCTAGTTGAATTTATCTATCCATAACCTCCACCAGCAGGAGTTTCAATCACAAAAGTATCACCAGATTCCATTTGCACTGTGGCAGTACTTGGTAACTCAGCGATCGCGCCATCATTTCTAATTACATAATTTCGCCCAGTTGCTCCCGCATTCCCTCCATTTAAACCAAAGGGAGCAATAACGCGACTACTCGACAAAATCGCCGCAGTCATCGGTTCGAGAAACTTGATGCGCCGCGTCACACCGTTACCGCCCTTGTGTTTGCCCTTACCACCACTATTAGCCCTGATTGCGAATTCTTCCAAAAGCACAGGAAAGCGCCATTCGAGAATTTCGGGATCGGTGAGCCTTGAATTTGTCATGTGGGTTTGAATCGCATCCGTACCATCAAAATCGATCCCCGCGCCCGATCCGCCACAAATAGTTTCGTAATATTGATAGCGATCGCTGCCAAAGGTGAAGTTATTCATCGTGCCTTGTGCGGCGGCCATTACACCTAAAGCACCATACAAAGCATTGGCGATCGCCTGTGAAGTCTCCACATTGCCAGCCACCACCGCCGCAGGATAAATTGGATTTAGCATCGAACCTTCAGGAACAATGATTTCCAATGGTTCTAAACATCCAGCATTAAGTGGAATCTCATCATCAACGAGAGTGCGGAATACATAGAGGACAACGGCTTTGCAGACCGCAAGGGGCGCATTAAAGTTGTTTTTGAGTTGTGCCGAAGTTCCTGTAAAGTCAATTTTGGCAGCTCTCTCATCAGCATTTAAACTCACCGATACCGCAATTTGACTCCCATCATCCATTGGGTAAAGGAACTGCTGTTCCTGTTGATCTCCCCATGTCTGAGCAAGATTTGCGATCGCTTTACGAATCGCCAACTCCGCATTATCGCGCACATAGCCCATATAGGCTTGTACCTTTGCCTCGCTATAGTGATTAACCATGCGTTGGAGTTCCCTCGCTCCACAGGCATTTGCGGCAATCTGCGCTTGCAAATCTGCAATATTTTGAACAGGATTACGCGCAGGATATTGGTTAGAGTTGAGCAAAGCTAGGGTTTCTACTTCGCGAAATTTGCCATTTTTGATAATCTGAAAATTATTAAAGAGAATTCCTTCTTCTTCGATGCTTATACTATTTGAGGGCATGGAGCCGGGGGTGATGCCACCAATATCTGCATGATGTCCGCGAGAAGCAACATAGAAAATCGGCTGATCGGAATCCATAAATACGGGCGTAATCACGGTGATATCAGGTAAATGTGTGCCGCCGTTATAGGGATTATTAGTGGCAAACACATCACCCAATTTAAGGCGATCGCGCCCTGTTTCACGAATCAAAGCCTTCACGCTTTCGCCCATCGAGCCAAGATGGACAGGGATATGCGGCGCATTGGCAACTAATTCTCCTTCACGATCAAAAATCGCACAGGAAAAATCTAATCTCTCGCGAATATTTACACTAGCGCTAGTATTTTGCAGTGTAAATCCCATTTGTTCAGCAATAGATTGGAAAAGATTATTAAAAATTTCCAGCTTAATCGGATCGGGAGATCCCCCTAAATCCCCCTTAATAAGGGGGACTTGAAGAGAATCTTCTCCCTTAATAAGGGGGACTTGAACTTCTTCCCCCCCCTTATTAAGGGGGGCTAGGGGGGATCTCTTCAATATTAAATAATCTTCCTCAGTTAATTCCGCTTCCCAATCAGGCTCGATCGCATTAGTTCCCGTCGCATCGATAATTAAGGCTGCGCCCTGAATGCGATCGCCTGTCCGCAAATCTTCACGCCGAAAAACGGGTGTTTCGCGCCATACTCCACCCATATAGACCTGAGCCGAAGCGATCGCCTCTCCCGTCCCCATATTTACCTTTTTCTTCTTAGCCTCTTCTCTCTTCCTTGAAATGATGATTTCTACGGCGATCGCTTCAACGATTAAGCCCTTATCCGCAAAAATGAAACCATAGCGCTCTTGATGCAGAGATTCAAAATTAGTTCTTAAATCTTCTAAGATATTGGGCGAGAAGTCTTGAACGGCAATGCTTAGGGATGAATCAGTGCCAGCATAGCGTAACCGTAAGCTAGTTTCAATTTTTAGATTGCCATCAGGATTTTCACCATGCAATAGTTCTCTTTTGCCATCTTCGCTTAGGGCTTTCGCCATGATTTGCAATTCAGTTAATAGTTCCAAATTTAGTTCTGATTCCACTGAGCGATCGCGAATCGTGCGAATATCGGCTAAGCCAATCCCATAAGCCGACAGCACCCCTGCATAGGGATGAATGAAAATTTGGGTCATGCCTAACACCTCGGCGATCGCGCAGGCGTGCTGACCACCCGCACCACCAAAGCAACATAGCACATATTCCGAAACATCATAACCACGCTGTACCGATATCTTTTTAATTGCCATCGCCATCTTTTCGACTGCAATTTCTAAAAATCCTTGAGCAACGACTTCAGGTAGAACAGTTTGACCTGTCCCTTGACCAATTTCTAAAGCAAGTTCTTGAAACTTCTGCCTAACGATTTCTCTATCTAGAGGTAAATTTCCATCCTGACCAAACACCTTTGGGAAGAACTCAGGCTGCAACTTCCCCACCATCACATTACAATCTGTTACCGCCAAATCACCACCATGACGATAACAAGCAGGGCCGGGAAATGCTCCCGCCGATTCGGGACCAACGCGATATCTGGCTCCATCAAAAAACAGTAAAGAACCACCACCCGCAGCCACCGTATGGATTGCCATCATCGGTGTGCTGAGCCTTACCCCTGCGACTTCGGTAGATAGCGATCGCTCGTAACTTCCTGCATAATGGGCTACATCCGTTGAAGTTCCGCCCATATCCAAGCTAATGATTTTCTCAAAACCAGCTTGTAAACTGGTCTGCACTGCTCCCACAATTCCACCCGCAGGACCTGAAAGAATACTATTTTTGCCTTGAAAAGATGTAGCTTCCGTTAGTCCACCATTGGACTGCATAAACATTAATTTAGTTTTCTTTTCTCCCTCTCCCTCCTTGGGAGAAGGGGTGAGGGTCTTGCCAAGTTCAGAACTAACTCGATCTACATAGCGCTTCAGAATTGGCGATAGATAGGCATCGACAACGGTGGTATCGCCACGACTCACAAATTTAATGAGGGAACTAATTTTATGGGATATGGAAATCTGCGTGAAGCCGATTTTTGCGGCTATTTCTGCTAATTTTTGTTCATGTTTTGGGTAACGATAGCTATGCATTAAGGCGATCGCACAGCCTCTAATTCCTAAATCATAGGCTTTTTGCAATTCTCTGATCGCCAAATCTTCATTTAAAGGAATTAGAATTTCGCCATGAGCGTCGTGACGTTCTTCAACTTCAATTACTTGCTCATAGAGCATTTCAGGTAAAATAATCTGTCTTGCAAAAATATTGGGGCGATGCTGATAGCCAATGCGTAAAGCATCACGAAAACCTTTAGTAATCAATAAAACCGTGCGATCGCCTTTCCGTTCTAAAAGGGCATTAGTCGCCACCGTCGTTCCCATTTTAATCGCGGCAATATTATCAATGGGAATTGGTACAGTTGGGGAAATACCTAAAATATCGCGAATCCCCTGAATCGGTGCATCAGTATAGCGATCAGGATTTTCAGAAAGTAATTTATGCACCACAATATCCGCATCAGGAGACTGCGCGACAATATCCGTAAATGTGCCACCGCGATCGATCCAAAATTGCCATTTGCGATCGCTATGATTACCTTTGACTTCCTTTGCTAGATTCTCGCTCATGTTAATTTATTATTGTTTTTTTGTGGTGCAGCTTTGCTGCACCACAAAAAATTGTTTCTCTATCAACATGATAGGCGATCGCCGCGAAAGTTATATCCAAATTATCTGCAAATCGCTATACAATCCTAATTAATTAAACCAGATCAAACTAGCCACTTAAGCACCAACTAAGCACTATGACTACCCATTTTATTACTGCGGAAATTGAGATTAATGAGAATCAAGAAGCGATCGCTAAAACTATTGAGCAGGAGCTATCTAAACATGGTGAGCCATTGCGTTGGGCGATCGCCTCTGTGGATCACAAAGTTGATGTAGATACAAACGTAACGACACAGACTGCTTGTGTTGAAGCCGTTGTTACCCGCAACAAAGTATAGACAAGGGGGTTAAGCCCCTTGTTCAACACATTCAAGAGGCTAGATATCAAGGGAACGATAGGTTTTTATAACGGTTTCTTTGATGGTTTGAGAGAGATTTTCAGATTGGAGATCTAGCAATATCTGCCGAAATTTTTTCTGTGATTTCATTAGGTCTTGAATGTGGGTCTGAAGTGTTTCCACCTCATCCAGCTTTTGTTGCAAAGATTCTGTTAATTCTTGGACTCTTTGCTGTAAATATTCAATCTTATCTTGATTTTGACTTTGATCAACAGCTTCTAAAATATCTTCTAGAGTTGATGATTCCACATCAACATCATCAAATCCTTGGCAATCGTCTATTTCTACACAATCATTAAGATAGTCAACAGGATTCCTTTCCCAATCTAGTTTTTGCATCGCCAGATTAATGGCATGATTAATCGAGTTTTGACCATTGTTACAACCTCTGCTCAATACTTCATTCTCTTCCTCCTCAGATGGTACAAAGTCACTCGATACTGCTATCTCTTCTACGCTTAATTCCGATTGTATTGAGATCCTCTCCAAATCTTGCGGTAATTCTGTTCTAATAGCAATAAATTCTTCGCGATCGCTATCAATAGCATCACTATTTATATCACCATGTATATATTGATCTAAACCGAATAAATTAGAGAATGGAGGGGGTTGCAAGCGTATTTGCCAATACTGTAAACATTGACCGAGAATCTGAGATATTTTAAGCAAAAAGTCAGCTTCTGGCGATCGCCACAGCCTGACGCGATCGCATTGTTGGACAACAGCTAATCCCCAAATATTATTGGTTGACACATCTAACAAAACTGCGGATGACATCATGGCTTTAACGCCTGTATCTTGCCACTGCTGATGTATAGCTAGAGTTTCTGTCACTTGAGAAACGTCCGATAACACAACAGTGCGATCGCTGGGATAGTTCTTTCGAGAATCTATTCCAAAATAATTAATTGTATATATTTGATTTTTAATACTCTGACAATTAGGAGAAATTGCTTCTACTAAAACCTTCCCTTTCCGTTGATTAATAAACTGATAAATAACGACACGATTAACTGCGAGATGCTTTCCGACAGTGATTAAAAATATTTTTAATAATTCTTGAGGACTAGCGCTTGATAACATTGCCGTAGCAATTTCTTCAATCTCTATTACTTGATGAGACTCCAAAGATGATAAAACTTCGTGCATGATTTACAAAATATGAGCGATCGCCTGAATGATGGTAATGACTTACAGCACTTTGGGCTGAATTAAAACTCAAAGAAATTTTTGAAAGTGCGGCTCCGCCGCACTTTCAAAAATTTCTTTGTACTACTTGAAGCCTCAATAGGCTGTAAACCCCGCATTTCATAGTAGTGGCAATTCATGAATTGCCACTACTATGTGTTCTTTTGCGTAAGCCTTAATGATTTAGGCTTGCTGTACGGAGATTACTGACATAATTAAGTTTAGCCTGTTGATTTGCCAGAAAGGAATAGCGAAATGTCTTCTTTTCCGTAAATTACTAGGTAGTGATCTAGGGGCTAGGGTGAGCGACGCGAAGCTTCGCTCACCCTAGCCCCTGAATCCTGAATTATTTTGCTGAATTTGGTTGCTAAAGTTTATGAGTACAGGTCGATTAATCATCCAGTTAGGTCTTGCCGCCTATATCCTCTTTACCTTGCTGCCTGATAGTAGTACGCAAATGGTCGGTTTTCCCTTCGTATTGCTGTGGCAAGTGGGATTACTTTGCTTGGCGATCGCGGGGTTGCTCAATCTTTGGCGCAAGGATAAACCCTTTTATTTATTGGGTAGCAGTTTTGATTGGGTGGTTAGTTCAGGCTTTGTGACCCTGTGCCTATCGACAATGTTTTCGCAATTTCCTAATCAAGGTATGTGGTATAGCTTGACCGCCTTTGGTTATGTGATTGCTTTATATGTGACTAATAATTTTTTGCATATAGCGGTTCCCAGTCTGGGGGAGAGGGCTGTTTCCCCGCCTTCGGCGGGGAAACAATTGGCGAAAATTTTGCGATTTCAGGGCTTACTGGGAATTGCGGTAATAATTGAAAGTTTATTTCTGTGGACTACGCAAACATGGCTGCCCCAATTAGGGCAGTTGGCAAAGCTAAATCAATGGGGATTGAATCTGAGCTATGACTTTTCCGATTTGCAGGCACGCAATTGGGCCCCGATGGGGCATCAAAATTATGTGGCGGGATTTTTGATCTTGCTTTTGCCAATTTTAGTTAGTTTAGCGATCGCCCAAACAGGTAAATGGCGATCGCTATGGCTTACAGGTATTGGTTTAGGGCTAGTTGATTTATATACCACCAGTTCGCGGGGCGGATTTTTGGGACTGGGCGCAATTGTATTGTATGGAATCATCGTGGCGCTATTTCGGAGCAGAATTAGCCGCAGATGGGTAATTGTGGGTGGAAGTGGGGCGATCGCTTTATTGGGTTTGCTGATTGCGGCTAACAATCGCTTGCGATCGCTAGTATCAGGATTAATTTCTAGTTTTGCTAATCCTAGCCAAGGCGCAGGGGAATTGATGTTTCGGGCGATCGCGGCGGATGCGGGTTGGCGCATGGGCTTAGAGCATTGGCTATTTGGGGCTGGCGCAGGTTCCGCCGTCATGCTCTATCAGCAATATCGTCCGCAATGGGCGGGGCGGGAAGCGGAGCTTTTATTTCAGTTGCATAGTACGCCCGTGCATCTTTGGGCAGAACTGGGCATTGGTGCGGTGATCACCTTTGTACTTTTATTAGTGGCGATCGCTAGTTTATGGCTCAGATTGCATCGATCGCCCAGTTGGCAAGCGCATCCACAGGATCAGGCGATCGCCTATGGACTATTTGGCAGCTTGTTGGGCTATGGGCTGTTGGCAATTACCGACTATCAGCTTGATGTGCCTGCGATTAGTGGCAGCTTAGTAATTGTGTTTGCCTGTTTGATCTATTTAGGACAAGTCCACACCAAGCAATTAATTACCCTCGGCTATTACAAACAACCGCGCCTATGGTTGGCAATCATTGCCACCGTTTATCTAGGGGCGGCGATCGCCTGGTTAGTTCCTGTGAATACGGCTTGGCAAGCTTCTAGTGTGGGGTTTATTTATTTATCCAAGGCGAAATCAGATTTGGTTGCGGCTAAACAGGAATTTTTACCTGACGCGATCGCCGCGATCGCCAAATTTCAAGATCGCCTCCAGTTTGCTCATCAACTCGCCCCTTGGGAGCCTTACTATCCCTATCAGTTAGGCTGGAATTTATCAGATTTAGCGAATAGTTATGCCAATTTACCGCAGGCACAGGCTTGGCAAAAGGATGGTTTGGCATGGATGAAAACAGCGATCGCGACTAACCCTAATAATGAGGCTGCCTACAATTCGGCAGCATGGCTCAGTCTGCGCCAAGAAGGTGCTAAGTCGGCACAGGAAGCGGAAACCTATTTTCGTCGCGGTTTGGAACTCGTTTCTACTAAGCGATCGCTTTATTTTGGTTTAGGCATTAGTTTATTGCGTCAGAACAAAACCGAAGAAGGGCTGAAGGCGATCGCTACGGAAGTGATTAATGATCCGATTTTTATCACTAGCCCCCTTTGGACAGAGGCAACCTTTCAGCCCCTCTATCCGCAGGTCGTCAATTATCTAAATCGCACCTATAGCAATGATCCTAGCCAAAGTCTTAAACTCGCCGCCTTAAAATGGTGGACAGGGCAACCCGATGCAGTGGCTGACCTCAAACAAACAGGAAATCCCATTGCTATATTACTGGCTCAGGCGATCGCCAATGATACGGACGGACTAGCATCGGTCAAGCAAAATCCGCAAACACCTTTAGAAATGGTGATTTCTGCTTGGCTGAATCCGAATATGCGCGATAAATTATTGGAGCGAGCCTATGTATTTGCCTCTAATAGTTTGCCCGACGAGCGATCGGCTATGGTCGTTAGTGCGATGAGCGATCGCATGAAACAATCCTCTAGTTTTGATGAGTGGTTACGTCAACCCTTAGCAGCCAATAGTCCCCTCATCTTTAACTATCGTCGGGCGAGATTGGGGTTTGGGGTAGTCAGTCGCCATGTCGATGGAGTGATTCCCCTTGACTTTTTCAATGTCAGCGATCGCGCCGAAATATCTCTCTTTTTTAAAGATTTATTTGCATAAGAACAGGCAAGGGGCTTAAGCCCCTTGTTCCCATAAATCAAGAGGTTCAGCG
>DCSN01000237.1:2530-8012 GCA_002325645.1 Pseudanabaena sp. UBA1465 | reverse complement strand
CGCTGAACCTCTTGATTTATGGGGCTAATTTCCAGATTTTAATTTTGCCATCGAGACTGCCACTAATCAGAAATTTTTGATCAGGGCTAAATTTTACCGAGGCAACACCCCCCTCATGATCAGCTAAAACCTGTAGCGATCGCTTTTGCTTTAAATTCCAAATTCGCACGGTTTTATCGGCACTGCCACTCGCCAGCAAGCGATCGTCCTTACTAAAATCAAGGGTATGTACCTCATTAGTATGTCCCGTCAAAACTTCCTTTAGCTGTCCCGTGGATGCCTCCCACAGACGGATCGTACTGTCTTCCAGCGCACTGGCGATCAGTTTGCCACTGTTGCTATAGACAATCGATCGCACCGCGCTACCACTTTCCACCAGCGTTTTAATTGGTTTACCCGTCTCCACATTCCACAGCCGAATTGCACCATCTTTGCAAGCACTAACTAAAATTTTGCCATCAGGGGTAAATGACACATCGTAAACCCAAGATTTTTCTTGAAAAACACTAATCGGTTTACCCGTTTCTACATTCCATAGCCGAATCGTGCGATCGCCGCTAGAACTAGCGATCATTTTGCCATCAGGACTAAAAATTGTGGTATATACCCGTTCCTGATGTCCCTCAAGGGTATGTAAAATTTTGCTGGTTTTGACATCCCAAATAATTACTTTGCGATCGTCACTGGCGCTCACCAACTTCTTACCATCGGGGCTGAAGTAAATATCATAAACGCGCCCTGTATTTCCCTTTAGGGTTTGTAATTTTTTACCCGTTGCCAAATCCCAAAAATCAATGCTGCGTTCAGAGCTTGCCCCAGCAATAGTTTTACCATCAGGACTCATGGCAACACCATAAACTGCCCCATTACCTGCAAATTCTTTGGCTAGGGATGCTGTAGAGCCTGTGCTGGTGGTATTTACAGGAGAATTTGCTGATTCTGTCACCGCAGATGGCGAATCGATTTGAGTCCCATAAGGATTGGCAGTAGTAAATTCTTCAGAATTATTACGCACAGTCTTAGAGGGGACTGCCAAGGTCAACACAACTGTAGTTACCGCGATCGCGGCGATCGCCGTCAGTCCTAAACCCCATTGCCAAGGCTGGAAATATTGCCAAATCGCGGCTAATTTATGGGTTTTCTGTTGCTCGGCTGAATGGCGATCGCGCAAAGAATCATTTATTTGATTAGCGCTGATTTGATTGGTAATCAACTGAATCGTTGGCAAACTATGGTTCAAATTGGAGATCGGATAGCGATCGCGAAATTCCTTTAATGATTCATAGGCAACATGAGCATTAGGATAACGCTGCCGAAAATCAAAGCGCACCATCTGTCCGAGAATATCGGCAAATTCGGGATAAACCTTGGGAGCATATTGTCGCCACACAATTTCCAGATTGTCATCTTTTTGCAAAGAGCTAGGCGGAATACCTGTTAATGCTTGGATGCCAATCATCCCGATCGCATAGAGATCACTGGCAAACTTGGGTTCTCCATGCGCCTGCTCGCTCGGCATATACCCTGGTGTACCGATCCCCACCGTATAGGCTGCATCTTCGTGACCATTTAAAACCATCGTTGGCGTGGCGATTTGCTTAACCACTCCAAAATCAATTAAGAAAATCTGACCATCGCGCCGCCGAATAATATTTTCAGGCTTAATATCGCGATGAATCACATTATGTTGATGCACAAAACTCAGCACAGTTAAAAGATTTTGCAGTAAATCTACCACTGTAAAAATTTCCCAGACTTTACCCTTGATCAGTTCATGACTAAGATCCTTACCATCAATATATTCTTGAACTAAATAAAATTCTGATAACTCTTCAAAGTGGGCAAACAGTTGAGGAATTTGCGGATGCGCTCCTAGCCGATACAGCACCTGTGCTTCCGTTTCAAATAGTCGCCGCGATAGCTGCAATATATTAGCGTCAGGATTGCGAGGAGATAATCTCTTGATTACTCTCGAAGGGCGATCGGGCAAATGCAAGTCTCGCGAGAGATAGGTTTCGCCAAATCCGCCCCCACCTAAGCGTGAAATAACTTCGTAATGTCCACCGACTAACTGCCCTGCTGTAAGACTCATAATGGTTCTGCGATTTAATAAAGAACCAATTTTGTGTGGCGCGGCTTCGCCGCGCCACACAAAATTCTGGTTTGTACATCCCTATAATGAAATGACGACGCACCGCGTCGCCATTTCATTATAGGTTTACCGCGAAAAGCGGCGCTTAATTTGATTGGTGAGAGCGCTGATTTCAGGAATTTTCATTTGCATCGCGATCGCCCCAAAAATTGTTAAGCCAACCGCACTAGCGATCACTAAACCACCTAATTTTGCGCCAAATTTTACCACTACACCCAAACTATCAAAGCTTTGGCTAAGTAAATGATATATTCCCCAACTTGCCCCACCCGCGATTATGCTAGCGATCGTCAGTCCCAAAATAATTAGACTCCAACTTTTTAGCGGCATTCCATTCAGGCGGCGATCGAGTAAATACATCATCACAATCATCGAAATTACATTTACAAAAACGGTCGCTAATACCAACCCTGGTGCGCCAAACTCTTGGACTAAAAAATAATCAAATAGCCCATTTAAAAAGATATTAACAATGCTGATTTTAAAAGGTGTATCGCCATCTCCTAACGCATAAAACACCCGTACCAAGACATCGCGCCCCAAATACACAAACATGCCAACGGAATAAGCCATCAATACGGCGGCGGTTAACTGGGAAGCCTCAGCATCAAAAGCATAGCGCTCATAGACAACCTGCGAGATTGGCAGAGCCAGCGCTACCATCAAGGCACTCAAGGGCAACATCGTTAAAGCCGTGAGCATCAAGCCCTGCCGAATCCGATGTTTTAGTTCATCCCAATTTTCAGGATCAGTCAACTTAGATAGCACGGGAAATAAAGGTACAAGGATCACATTCGATAAAATCCCTAAGGGTGTTTGCACCAATAAGCCTGCATAGCCCATCGCTGACACCGCCGCCGCCGCATTGGGGATAAAGGACGCAAAAAATAAATCAGTCCAGACGTTAATTTGCAACATTCCCGATGAAAAGGTAGCGGGAACCATGATTTTCATCACTTCTTTAACTTCAGGACGCTGAAAGTCAAACCGTAACTTAAATCCGCCCATACCCGATTTGATCTGCACAGGTAACTGCACTAGCCATTGCAGCACGGCTCCCGCAAGGGTTGACCAAGCCAGTACTGCACCACCCAAAACCGCATTCTCTGGCGAGAGGATTTTGTCGCCCACCATCATAAATAATCCGCCAATGCCCACTAAAACCGTCAAGCTAGAGAAAATGGGGCTAACGGAAGGCAGCCAGTAAGTATCTGAGGCATTGAGCGCACCGAAGCCGATCCCCACTAATCCTGCGAGGACTGCCATCGGAGCCATAATTTGAAACTGCTGAATGGCAATGTCTCTAGTGATCTTAAGATTTTGAATATCGGTGAGAGCAATACCTTTGGCAAGTAAATCCGCTTCTGGCACAAATAGTCCGGGGGCGACTAGGTGCATTAAGGGATCGGCAAAAATCACCAGAGCCACTGTCACCAATAGCAAAATCCCTGTAACGATCGTGGTGATGCTATCGATGATGGTGGCAACTTCGCGGCGATCGCGTTTTGCTAAAACACTAACGATCGCACTATGAAAAGGGCCATTAATGCCGCCCAGCAGAATCAATAAAAATCCAGGGATCACATAGGCGAAGTTATACGCGCCATAGGCCGTGCCATTACCAAACGCCGCCGCGATCGCCACTTGACGTAATAATCCAAATATTTTGCTCAATAGGGTGGCAACCGCCACAATCGTCGCGATATTGAGAAGCGATCGCTTAGTGGATTGGGTGGGTTGAGTTTCTACAACGAGATCTTCTTCTTGGTTGCCAGACAAAATTGGTGCTGCCCCTTAAAATTTGGACTCTGAAAAATGTAACACCAAATTACAACGTTGTGGCAAATATAGGGATCTAAGAGAGGTGCGATGTATCGCACCTCTCTTAGATCTCGAACTAAAAAAGCGCTGATTGCTAAACAAAATATCTAGCTAACAGCGCTTTCGTAATATCTGTAACAGATTCACAAAGAAGTCGTTTAAGTGCAAGAACTAACTTTTTGTGGTGCAGCTTCGCCGTGTCACAAAAAGTTTGGTTCTTGATTAAATCGAAGAAACCTTAGTAAAGCTCTTCTTCTTTGTGGGTTTCAATGGTGACATCAGAGGTTGGCTTAGCAACACAAGTTAAGACATATCCAGCTTCGATTTGATCATCATCCAAGAAAGACTGATCACCTTGATCAACAGTCCCACTGACGACTTTACCTGCACAGGAAGAGCAAGCACCAGCGCGGCAGGAATAAGGAAGGTCTAGCCCTTCAGCTTCTGCCACGTCGAGGATGTAATCATCAGAAGATACATCGATGGTTTTATTGATGCCTTCGGCTGCGTTAATCAGCGTTACTTTGTATGTAGCCATGTTTTCCGTAATAAACAGAGATTGCAGCCCCAATCATAAGTGATATCCGAGACCTAAACAAGAGAGAAATACTGAGTCGGTTAAATTTATTGCGATCGGCTTTAGTTAAGCAAGAGCTTTAGCAACCAAATTAATTGCAATCCCCCCCCCAAAAAAAGGAAAGGCGACGCGTTGCGCCACCTTTCCTTTTTTGGGGGATCTTAGAAAGCTCTGATTGCTGAACATATTAGTTAGCAATCAGAGCTTTCAAAATATTTATAACGAAGAAGCGATTAGTAGAGGGCTTCTTCTTGATGGGTCAAGATTTCGAGGTCAGATTGAGGATAGGTGACACAGAGAAGAGCATAACCAGCTTCGATTTGATCATCATCCAAGAAGGATTGATCGCCCTGGTCAATTTCGCCCTTGAGGATTTTGCCTGCACAGGAAGAGCAAGCACCAGCGCGGCAAGAGTAGGGAAGATCAATGCCTTGAGCTTCGGCAACATCAAGAATGTACTCATCAGAAGGTACTTCAATAATCTTGTCAAGACCATCAGCTTCGTTAATTAGTCTTACTTTGTAGATATTAGCCATATTATGTAATAAACCTCTTAAAGATTTTAGCCAAAATGATAAACACGGTCTTGAATCTATACCTAAGTATAGAAACTTAGCCAATTTCTGTTTATCTCCATCACCCACAAGGGCATTAAAACGCATCATATCGCTCTTGGCATCACTGCGAACTATGAGCTTTTTATTTCTATCATTAGTTATAGGTGATAGTTATCGATCGCTTTCAAATTACTTTTTTAAGTAAATCTCTTGCTAGAAGAGGTTTAGAGCTATTTTGAGCGATCTATAAAATGATGAGTTTTGGTTGATATTTTATTTTATTTAATAAGTTTTTGTTATCTTATCTGTGAATGTAATCACAGCCTAGGTTTTGATATGAAAATTCAATCATTAAACCCACCAAAATAAAGGCGG
>DCSN01000237.1:0-2453 GCA_002325645.1 Pseudanabaena sp. UBA1465 | reverse complement strand
CCGCCTTTATTTTGGTGGGTTTATCGTATAGCGATCGCCTTTAATTATTTAAGGATGGAGCTAAAGTTAGCTAACTGACGGCTGTAGTTGCGGATAATGCCCAGCAAATTGAGGCGATTTTGACGTACCTGTGGATCTTCGGCCATCACCAGCACCTCTTCAAAAAATTTGGCTAATATTGGCGCGATCGCTTTAATCCCTGCCATTAGTTGCTCATCGCTAGGCTGACTCGGTAACGCGGCGATCGCCTGATACAATTCCTGCTCCGCCGCATCAGTGAGATTTGCAGGATTGACTACTGAATGGACATCAACGGTGACGCTATCCAAGTTGCCCTGTACCGCGAGGCGTGAAGCTCGGACAATGGGTTCATAGATGGCGCTGAGGGTGGCATCTTCGCGGGATTTTTGCAGGAAGTGGGCGCGTTCTTTGATGCGCGTAAGATTGCTTAAGCCTTGCAGGGTATAGGCGAGATCGTCAGTACCTGTAACCGCATCAACGAGATCGTATTCAACGCCTTGCTCTGACAAAATTGTGTCGCAGCGTTGCTTAAACCATTTATAGAGATTTTCCAATACAGTTTCTGCGGGTTTTGCCAGCAAATTCTTTTCAGCATAAAGGTTGATCGCGGCTTGCAATAATTTTGGTAAATCTAGAGCAAATCCACTTTCCCATGCAATCTGGACAATGCCCGTAGCCGCACGACGCAGCGCAAAGGGGTCAGAGGAACCTGTGGGGATAATCCCTAAGCCAAAAATTCCCACCAGTGTATCAATGCGATCGGCGATCGCCACAATTTTGCCCGTCAGTGAGGTCGGCAAAGCGTCGCCTGCGCCCTTGGGTTGATAATGCTCGCGAATACCTGTCGCTACAGCTACAGGTTCCTCACTAGAGAGCGCATAGTAATAACCCATTTGACCTTGCAGTTCGGGAAATTCCTTGACCATCTGCGTAACCAAATCGGCTTTGGCAAGCTGGGCAGTGCGATCGATGAGGGCTTGATCAGCTTCGGTGATTTCTAAATTTGTAATTGAGTCCGTGACTAACTTGGCGATCGCCCTAATTCTGGCTACTTTTTCGGCAACGGAGCCAAGTTGCGCTTGGAAGGTGACTTTTCCTAAAAGTGGTAAGAAAGTTTCTAGATGCACGGCGCGATCGCTGTCATAGAAAAATTTACCATCGGAAAGACGCGCCCGAATTACGCGCCCATTTCCCGCCGCAATCAACCGTGACTTGTCGGGGTCGCCATTGGAAATCGTAATAAAGCGCGGTAATAATTGATCGGGATTTTTAGTCGAATGCACGGGAAAATATCGCTGATGGCTGACCATCTCCGTTTTAATGACAGGCTGCGGCAGTTCTAAAAACTCACGCTCAAATTCTCCAATTACCGCCGTAGGAAATTCTACTAAATAAGTAACTTCTTCAAGTAAATCATCAGGGATTTCCGCCTGACCGTTAAATAGCTCCACAATGCTATTAATTTGGGTGATGATATGGGTTTTGCGTTCGCGCCCATCGACTAAAACAAAAGCTTCGCGTAAAGTCGCCACATAATCTTGGGCGGTGTCAATGATCACCGATCGCGGATGTAAGACTCGATGTCCTTGGCTAATCCGATCGCTCTGCACATTTTCTAAGGCGATCGGCAAAATCTTTGAATTAAACAGCGCTACTAACCATCGAATCGGGCGGGGGAACTTAAGATCACCATTACCCCAACGCATCAAGCGCTTACCTTCGAGTCCAGTAATCCATGATGGTGCTAGTTCTTGCAAAATATCCGCAGTTTGACGACCAACGATTTGTTGATTAGCAACCACAAATGCGCCTTTGTCTGTCTCTTTAATGAAGAGATCCTTGAGGTCAATCCCCTTAGACTTGGTAAAACCTAGCAAAGCTTTAGTGGGTTCACCCTGTGGATCGCTATTTACAAAGGCTGAACCCACCGCAGGACCTTTTAGCTCAACAGTGCGATCGCTTTGTTGAGTGGGTAAACCCTCAATTAATATTGCCAAACGACGGGGCGTACCATAAACACTGACCTTACCCGTAGTTAGTTGGTGTTCATCTAAAATTTTGGGGACGCGCTCTTGCCATTGCCGCAAGGCACTAACAATAAAACTAGCGGGTAATTCTTCAGTACCAACTTCTAACAGAAAACTTGCCATAACTACGAGTTGAGGGACGTTAATCAGTTTAACGCAAGCAAAACCCATTTTTATCGATCGGGGCTATGTTGGCGACTGGGGCTATGCCTCAAGACATTGCTTATAGCAATTTTCGATCAAACTAACCACAAGAGAGAATTTAAAAGTGTTGCGAAGTAACACTTTTAAATTCTCTCTTGGTTCGGATTTGAGAGCAAGGCGCTATAGGTTATTGCTGGGGTAAAACGGTAGTATCTCAAACTTATTGGATCAGAAAATTCGATAAAAATTGCAAAAACAAGC
>DCSN01000071.1 GCA_002325645.1 Pseudanabaena sp. UBA1465 | reverse complement strand
ACTTAATCAAGAATTGAGAAAGAAAAGCGATCGTCTGAATACGACGCTCAGGTAACACTAACAAAATATTTTCATCTTCAGGGTCGAGAGCAACCAACCTACAGCAATTTGTTTTCAAACCCACCACAAATTAAAATATAAAACCCGTTGCGGGGCTTCGCCCTGCGACCCTTCTTGTGGCGGGTTTGATCGAGTTTTGCTGTAACTTAAAACCGCTAAAACTTTTTCAGGCAACCGATCTAATACTTTTAAAAGTGCTTTAGCCTCACCAACAGGATAGCGTTTGCCATGCTCCCAGTTATTCACAATATAAATTTCGCCATTTTCTGCACAGCCTCCGTCTCATCCATAGAGATTTGCAAAGTAATTTCTTTCTGCATCAGATATATTAGGCTCAACTATATCATCAGGATTCTGGCTTTTGAACAACCAATCTTGTATTTCCTGATAAAGCTCATCATCCATAGAGAACCTTCCCGTCATGGATCGCCCGACTTATCAAGGAACTCTTTACATTGATTTTCCTTTTTACCTCCTCTCGCGTTACCACAATCACATCTGTAGGAATTCTTATCCCACGCAAAGCCCTATAAGCCGATCGCGATCGCCGATAACGCGGTTCATCAGACTGCGCCACGATTACCATCAAGTCAATGTCGCTGTCTTCATTAGGTTCGCCATAGGCATAGGAGCCAAACAAGATTATTTGCTCTGGGTTCAAAGTTGCCGCTAGTTTTTGGGTAATTTGTTCTAACAACTCAGTAGTTACTTGTTTCCAGTAGTTACTTGTTTCATCGCTCACCAACTTCTACATTGCGTTCCAACACGGCGATCGCATATCGCTCAGGAGTTTACGAGCATCGGGCATTTGCATTTCTAGTTCACGCGCCGTAATTGCGGTCATAGATTTAGTCTCCTGATGCGCTTACAAACCACTCACAAAGTTATAACTATTGGCAAATATAAAGTTCAGTCCGTCCATTAATGATTGCAAATCTTCTAACACATAATACTTAATATTCTTAGTGAATTCTGTTGTGTGCAACAACCCGAATTCCCATACTTTTCCATTGGATACTATTCCAAATAAGCGACTATTTTGATCGCCATTTACTTTTTGAGCCGCAATTAATTCTGCTAAACACTGTCCCCAACCTTCCTCAAAGTTATCTTTTTTCGCTTCTACTATAATCAGATACGGTTTATCTAAAATAATTTTTCCCCTTGCAGAACGTTGAGCAACCATATAATCAGGAATACCTGATAAATTCTCATCATAATTTAAGGGCTGATGGCTCCAAAGCAATAACTTATCAGCGTATTTTCGCCATATTTCCACCAAAACAGGGTGAATGATACTTTCACAAATGGCATATTCTGAATTAAAAACTACTCCTTCTTGCAATATAAAATCTAATCTGTTTTGAAAATATGGGTCAATCTCAATGGGGATTTGTTCAACAAAATTTCTCTCTGTGTAAGTGAGTGGAAATTCTTGCAAAACATCAGCAATACTTTTGTATTTATTAAAAGACATAATTTTCTTGATTTTCCATTGCCATACTTAATTAATAATATGTGACTTTACCCATTTGGTATGTTACACTTCTGTCCTTTTGCTTTTTGACGATTTACATATGTCCGAATAACATTTGCATCAATTTCTGTGTCAGGGATATTTTGAATCTCTTCTGGGCGTTTGCGCGAGATAGCTACTCATTCAAATTGCATAAGATTTGGAAGATATTTTGTATATATAGCATCAGGTTTGATCACCCCCTATCATGCGATCAATAATCAAACAATGAAAACCGACAAGCTTTTTTATCGCATCTTTTTATCTCAACCCGATCTAATCTCAGAGTTAGTGCCAGATATTCCTGCAAACTGTGAGTTTGATTACAGTGCGCCAGTGGTTAAAGAGACAGAACTGCGGCTAGATGGACTACTCACGCCGATTTCTGATGACCTAAATTTACCATTGGTGTTTTTAGAAGCACAAATGCAAAGTGACGATGACTTTTATGGTCGGTTTTTTGCAGGAATATTCCTTTATTTGCGACAGTATAAGATTGCTAGACCTTGGCGGGGATTGGTTATTTTACGCCGCCATAGTCAAAATTTAGGGTCTGAGTCAGCCTATCAGGTCTTGCTAGATACTTGGGTGCATCGCCTTTACTTAGAAGATTTAATTGATGAGGTAAATTTGAGTCCAAATTTATCTTTGCTAAGGCTTTTGGTTGTTTCAGATCAAGAGGTGAGCGCATCGGCTCAAGCAATCTTGAGAAATAGCAATAATCTAGAAGAGTTTCGGATGCGTCTAGACTTAGTAGAAGCTATACTGACAAATAAATTTCCACAGTTGAGTATTGAGGAGGTCAGACTGATGTTAAATCTTAAAGAAGCGGATGTAACTCAAACACGCTTTTATCAGGAAGTTTTCCAGATTGGTCAACAGGACGGTCAACAAGTTGGTCGCAAGATTGGGCGAAAAGTGGGTCAAAGAATTGGAAGAAAAGTTGGTCGCCAAGAAGGACGGCAAGAAGGAGAGGTTGACATAGTGATTCGTCTGCTTAACCGTCGTTGTGGGCATTTGCCGATCGCCAAACAATTACAAATAAAATCATTGCCCATTGCCGATATCGAAAATTTAGCTGAGGCTTTGCTGGATTTTAAGGAGATGGCTGATTTGGAGATTTGGTTGCGAGAAAATCTTGTCTAGATCGCAAAACAAGAATGAAGTGCGATCACAAATTTTGCTAAGATCGCGCAAACTAAGTTAGCAGGTCAAAGACATGGTTAACCTTTCATATCTCCAAGACCAGATTTTGCCTACTGCCGAACAACTCCCCTGTTCTGACGAGACCCCTGTGGACAATCAACTCCAAAATGATATTCCCAATCTATTGCTTAGTCTCCTTGCCTCAATTTGGTCTGAACGCAATGATTGGTACTTTGGGGTGGATATGGCTGTGTACTATAGTCCCGATGAAGAGGCGATCGTTCCCGATGGTTTTTTAGCGATGGGGGTGCAACGAAATAATGGCACGAGAGGAAGGCTGAGCTATGTGATCTGGGCTGAAAAAGTAACGCCCATATTGGCTTTAGAGGTTATCTCTGAGCGCTATAACAGCGAATATGAAGATAAGCTTGCAGATTATCAGAGTTTGGGAATCTTGTATTACGCGATTTACAATCCATTTAGCGGTAGGCGCGGGCGTTATAAGTTTAGACAGAAGTTGGAAATATACAAGCTGGTGCAGGGCAAGTATAAGCTCGTCAATGGCGATGGGAATTGGACGTGGCTGCCTGAGATTGGTTTGGGGTTGGGCTGTGAGAATGGAGAGTATATTGGCTGGGAGCGCGAGTGGCTCTATTGGTATGATTGTGATGGTGTGAGATATGCCACTGATGCGGAGATGGCTGTCCAAGAGCGTCAACAGAGGGAAAAACTAGAAGCCTATTTGCGATCGCGTGGCATAGATCCAGATCAAATTTAACGGAATGAAAACTGACAAACTTTTTTATCGCATCTTTTTATCTCAACCTGATTTGATCTCAGAGTTAGTGCCAGATATTCCTGCAAACTGTGAGTTTGACTATAGTGCGCCAGTGGTAAAAGAGACAGAACTTCGACTAGATGGACTACTCACGCCGATTTCTGACGATCTGAGCTTGCCATTGGTATTCTTAGAAGCACAAATGCAAAGTGACGATGATTTTTATGGTCGTTTTTTTGCTGGCATATTCCTTTATTTACGACAGTATAAGGTTGCTAGACCTTGGCGCGGATTGGTGATTTTACGCCGCCGCCGCCAGAATTTAGGGGCTGAGTTAGCTTATCAGGTCTTGCTAGGTACTTGGGTGCATCGAATCTACTTAGAAGATTTGATTGATGAGGTAGATTTGAGTCCAAATTTATCTTTGTTGAGGCTGTTGGTTGTTTCAGATCAAGAAGTAAGTGAATCGGCTCAGGCGATATTAAGAAATAGCAATACTCCAGCAGAGTTTCGGATGCGGCTAGACTTGGTAGAAGCTATACTGATAAATAAATTTCCACAATTGAGTATCGAAGAGGTCAGACTGATGTTAAATCTTAAAGAGTCGGATATAACTCAAACACGTTTTTACCAAGAAGTTTTCCAAATTGGACAGCAGGAAGGTCAACAGATTGGTCAACAGATTGGTCAACAGATTGGTCAACAGATTGGTCGCCAAGAGGGTGAAATTGAAATAGTGTTACGTCAGCTTTCCCGCCGTTGTGGGCAACTGTCGATCGCACAACAAGAAAAGGTGCGATCAATACCAATTAACGACATCGAGAATCTCGCTGAGGCTTTGCTAGATTTTAAGGGGATGGCTGATTTGGAGATTTGGTTGGATGGTATGACTACACTCTAAAAAATCTGCGATCGCAAGGTGTAGCCGAGGTGTTACCGTTGGTACAAAATACTATTTGCGATTTGGAAAACCTCGGTTACTTGATGACAGATAAAGCCTAAAATCTCCAGTAAGTTAATACTATGCAAACTAATTATCAATTCGGCGATCGCTATCTTGAGTATCTATTTGACAACTATCCTAATACTGATGCGAGCATTTTATCTAGATTAGAAGAAGTGATTGGAAATACTAATTGGGATAATCCTGTTAGTTCTCTTGATTGGAATAATTTGGCTGTAATTGACTTAATTAATGCAGGTCAAGAAGAGGATTTACAGGTAAAAACAAGCATAGTTGCGATCGCGTGGCATCGATCCTGATCAAATTTAGCCCTGATCAAATTTAGCGCTTCGAGGTTGAGCGGGAGGAAATTTCTATAGAGAGTTTTGATCGTTTTCTAGACAAGGACTGGTTGGCTTAGTTAGTTGCTCTTCAACTGGATATCGCCAAACAATTACAAATAAAATCTTTGCCAATTAAGGATATAGAGAACCTCGCTGAAGTACTGTTAGATTTTAAAGAAATGGATGATCTAGAAATTTGGTTAAAAGAACTGAGTTACAATGTAGTTCAGTTTGATTAGATTGATTAGAGAGAAACAGATCGGACTCCCCGTTTGTTAATGACTCGTGTAGCACAGGAACGGAACGTTCTCTCCCCTCTGATTTACTGACACCGAATGAAGAGACGGTTGCTGCTATTAAATCAGTTAGGGATGAACAGTTTAAATCTTCTCGATAAGTATGAACTTTTGAAAATTATGATTAGGAAAAATTTCTATGCCTGACACGCAATCAGATTTATTAGATAAAATTCGTCAGCAGTTTAATAGTAGCCCATATCCTAGGATTCCTCTTGAGAAATCTCCTATAGATAATCCTAATGAGCTATATATTCACAATTTAGTAACTTCTTTCTATTTAAGAGATCAAAAAGTTATAGATGCTAAAGAAAAGGTCATTTTAGATGCAGGATGTGGTTCTGGCTATAAATCCCTGATTCTCGCAGAAGCAAATCTAGGTGCAAAGATAGTTGGAATAGATATATCCTCAGAGTCAATTAAACTAGCAGAGCAACGACTAAAATATCATGGTTTTGATAATGTAGAGTTTATTGTCGCATCAATCGAAGAATTGCCATCTTTAGGCTATCAATTTGACTATATAAATTGCGATGAACTGTTATATCTTTTCCCTGAACCTGCGATCGCTCTAAAAGCTATGAAATCAGTTTTAAAGCCTGATGGAATTATTCGTAGTAATTTGCATAGTTCAGCCCAAAGACATAGTATTTATCGCGCTCAAAAAATGTTTTCAATGATGGGCTTAATGGATGAGAATCCTGAAGATTTAGAAATAGAAGTTGTTGTTGAGACAATGCAAGCCCTGAAAGATAATACTCTACTCAAAACTCAAACTTGGAACCCAAACTACACAGGCAAGGACAACAAAGAAGAGATTTTGATGAACCATCTATTCCAAGGCGATAAGGGCTATACAATCGCTGATCTATTTACTGCTTTGCAATTAGCTGATTTAGAATTTATTAGTATGGTGAATTGGCGTGAATGGGATTTTAGGGATTTATTTAAAGAGGCAGATAATTTACCTGTCTTTTTGGAAATGAGTTTACCAGATCTATCGATTGAAGATCGGTTGCAAATGTATGAATTACTTCACCCAATTCATCGGTTATTAGATTTTTGGTGCGGTCATTCTCAGCAAATTCAAAATTTTTTCCCTTTAATTGAATGGAGTGATGAAGATTGGCAGACCGCAAAAGTTTATTTGCATCCCCAACTGAATACTTCTAAGTTTAGAGAAGATCTCGTAACTAATGTGATAGGTTGTGGGATGCTTAGTCTTAATAACTATCTATCAACACATAAACAGGTTGTGACGCTTGATAGCTCAATGTCTACTTGTTTATTACCTCTATTAGATGCGCCACAGAGTATGATCTCTTTGGTTGAGCGGTGGAAAAAATTTAGACCTGTAGATCCTATAACTTTGCAGCCTATAAATCATCAGAAAGCTTTTCAGCTAGTGCAAAATACAGTAAGGTCTCTAGAAAGCCTAGATTACTTAATGATAGAGCTTCAAGCTTGATATTACAAAGGATTTTGTTATGGAATTAATTTCTGCCTGTAGCGATCGCTATCTCGAATATATTTTCAGTCACTACCCTGATATTGATGCAGGTATTTTGTCTTCAGTTGAAACTATCTTTGAAAGTACTAACTGGGATAATCCTGAGACTTCTCCAGATTGGAATAATTTAGCTGTTATTGATTTGATTGAAGCAGAACAATCTGAAGATTTGGAGGTCAGGACAAATCTAATCCAGACAGCGATGCAGAAACTAGAGAGAGGATATAGTCTCGATCAAAATCCTCATTGTGCTGCTCATTATATCCTTATTCAAAGTATCTTGGGAGAAGATAGCAAGGCAATTCAACTAGCGTTAAATACTGCTGTTAGTATATTGCAGCCTACCTATGAAGGCATTTCATCGGCATTGGTGTATTTACCTTTAAACAATCGAAATTTATTAGAGTTTGAGTCAATCCTTAATGCAGAGAATGGCTATGATCAGGCATCAATGTTATTAGCTGAAGCTTTAAGGCGATCGCAGTTTGTATTTTATAACTCATCTGGAATCCGCTTTTTACGGTTAGCCAATCAGCTTTTTTCGAGTAATCCCATTGTTTGTTTAATGTTGGGAGTTGCGGAACTGATGAGTGGGCAGATTGAGGGAATAGTTCATTTACATCATGCTAGACACATAGCTCCTGAGTTTGCACCAATCTTACAAGCACTTTATCTTAGCTACTGTGGTATTGGAGACCAGAAGAACGCTAGGTATTGGTTAGAAACAGCAAATCAGATCTGTTTGAGTCAAAATAGTAACGCTGCGGAATGGCAATGGACAAAACTAACATTAGATAGTGCAATTACCTATGTTTCTTTTGATCATAATTTAATCTTGGCAGTTGAGCCGAGCTTTCGTAGTATTGTTACGGGAGTTTTAGTTGCTCAAGGTGACTGGTTTGAGCGAGAGATTGAATTTTGGCGTAGTGAGATTCAATCAGGAATGACCGTGATTGATGTGGGAGCAAATGCTGGTGTGTATACTTTTAGCGCTGCTCAAAGGGTGGGAGCAACTGGTTTAGTCTTAGCGGTTGAGCCATTTTCTCAATGTGTTGGTTATCTCAATGAAACTTGTCGTATCAATCAACTAGATTGGGTTAAGGTTTGTGCAGGAGCCGCTAGCGATCGCGATGGGACGGCAAAACTATCGCTTAGTTCGGCAAGTGAGCTTAATGAGCTAATTTCTGAGGAAGAAGGGCGAACTAGAGATGCTAGTAGTTTTGAAGAGGTAGAGTGTTTTACTTTGGATAGCCTGATTGAGCAATATGGCGTGAGTCGAGTTGATTTTCTCAAAATTGATGCAGAGGGGCATGAATTGCAAGTATTAAAAGGAAGCGATCGCCTTCTCACTGAATTTGCGCCGATCATCCTTTACGAAAATATTGCAGGATCTCAAGGTAGTAACTTACCTGTTGCTAATTACTTGCAAAGTATTGGCTATAAACTCTTCCGATATCAGCCATATTTACAAAATTTGATTCCTGTTGATCTAAGTGCTGATTTTGGTAACAGTTTGAATATCATTGCTTTACCTCAGAAATGCATTATCCAATAAACGGCATGAAAACTGACAAACTTTTTTATCGTATCTTTTTATCTCAGCCTGACTTAATCTCGGAGTTAGTGCCTGATATTCCTGCAAACTGTGAGTTTGACTATAGTGCGCCCGTCATCAAAGAGACAGAACTACGGCTAGATGGTTTGCTGACTCCAATTTCTGACGATCTCAATTTACCATTAGTGTTTTTAGAAGCACAAATGCAAAGTGATATTGGCTTTTACGGTCGGTTCTTTGCCAGTATATTTCTTTACTTGCGGCAATATAAAATTGCAAGACCTTGGCGAGGGTTATTAATTTTGCGCTGTCGTGGTCAAGATTTAGGAGCAAACCCTCCTTACCAGATTTTGCTAGACTCATGGGTGCATAAACTGTATCTAGAAGATTTAATTGGCGTGAAAGATTTGAAGCCAAACCTTTCTCTACTAAGGCTTTTGGTTATTCCAGATCAAGAAGTAAGTGACTCAGCTAAAGCGATTTTGGATGATTGCGATACTTCAGCAGAGTTTCGGCTAAGGCTAGACTTGGTAGAAGCTATACTAATAAATAAATTTCCACAATTGAGTATCGAGGAGGTAAGACAAATGTTAAATCTTAGAGAAGCAGATGTAACGCAAACACGCTTTTATCAAGAAGTTTTCCAAATTGGTCAGCAAGAGGGAGAGATTGACATCGTGCTGCGTCAAATTAATCGTCGTTGTGGACAACTGCCGATCGCCAAACAAGTACAAATAAAATCATTGCCCATTGCCGACATCGAAAATTTAGCTGAGGCTTTGCTAGATTTTAAGGGAATGGCTGATTTGGAGATTTGGTTAGATAACATGGCTACAGTATAAAAAATATGCGATCGCATATTTAATCTTAGTCAAGCAAATAAAAAGGATTTTTGTATGTCAGTAATTGTGCCAATTTTAAAGAAAAATGGTCTTTTAGATCGTATTCACATAACGGTCTGTAATGTTGGGTCGCGTAAGTTAGGCGTTCAAGATGACTATGGTAGTCAAGGGTGGCAAATATTTGCGCCCAACCTCAGCATTTATGGATTTGATGCTGATGCTGATGCTTGCGATGAAGCTAATGCAGAACTTGATGCGAGACAAATCAACTGGAAGGAAATACACATTCCTTTGGCGCTAGGAAAGTCCATTGAAGAGCGAACCCTCTATGTAACGAAAGCTCCTATGTGTAGTTCCCTATATCCTCCTAATGAACCATATTTAGCCAGATTTGCTGGACTTCCAGAATTGGTTAATTTAGATTTCAGCTTTAAAGTTGACACGACTACCTTAGATGCTTTCTGCCAGGAAGAAAAAATCAATGAAATTGATTTTATGCAAATTGATGTGCAGGGTGCAGATCTTGATGTTTTAGAAGGTGCTACCAAGATTTTAAGTCGTGGAACTTTGGCTATTCAGATAGAAGTCGAGTTTTCACATTTATATACTAATCAACCGCTATTTGCTGATGTAGATATATTCTTGAGAAAGCATGATTTTACATTGTTCGATATTTCTCAATCCTATCGACTTAGGGCGCGATCGCCAATCAGATCAACAGTCAGATCGGGGCAATTGCTTTGGGGAGACGCTTTTTATTTTCGCGATCTAATTCGTGAGGATATGGATGGATATCTAAAATCACCAGATCGTATGCTGAAACTAGCTTGTATTGCTGACATCATGAATTTCCCTGACTATACGCTAGAAATATTAGAATATTTGACGGTTCGATATGGTGAAGACTCAAATTATAACTTTGCCAGTAGCATAATTGAGAGCTTATCTCAGTTTCCAGATCTAGTTAGTCAGGGGCTAGACTCTTTTCCTATTATCGAGAACATTCGAGATTATGCTAACTAATTAATTCCTAAAGAAAAAGCAGTCTAAAGCTCTGCTTTTTCTAGTTATTGCAAATAAATCTCCCACATTTCCTTATAAGCAGATTCCATATCTCTGGTAAATTGTTTAGTGTTCCATAGAGGGGCGGTCTTACGAGATTCTCTGAGTTTCCAAAATACTTGTTTGCGTAGAGACTCATCAGTTCCAAATCTGATTCCCCAGTCTATATATTCTTGATCGCTCCAAGCTATTCCTTCCGTAATACCAGCATTCATCATCATTGCATAGCTATTTCTTGCGGCAAACTGTTCTCCTACTCTAGTCACTATCGGAATACCCATCCATAGGGTTTCCATCGTTGTAGTTGCGCCATTATAGGGATATGTGTCTAGTACTACATCGGCGATCGCCAAATTGGCACGATGTTCAGCTTCACTACTAGCAATTGGGAGAAACCTAATTCGGTCAACACACAAATGTTCTTCTTCTGCAATTTTAGTTACAAAATTTTGGATTGCTTCTATATTGCTAGTGCCTTTAATTAGTAAATAGCTATTGTTTACAGACTTAACTATTTGAATTTGACTGCGGATAATTTCAGGATGAAGTTTATAAATAGTTTGAGTAGTAAAATAAATTACTGCATCATTGGGAATATTTAGTTCGACACGAGAAAGGGATGGAACAGCGATTTCAAATCCATCAACAGCGAGATATGTTTGAGGCAAACGCCATATTTTTTCTGAGTAATAATTTTGAGCATCTTCAGGTAGAACATAAGGATCGGCAATAAAGTAGTCAACAGCAGGTATCCCAGAAGAGTCCCATCCTAGCCATGTTACTTGTACTGGCGCAGGCTTTAATGATATTGCCTCACAAGTAACATCTGAGGTAATGCTATCAAGATCGACAAGAATATCAATATTGTCTTGGTAAATCTTTTCGGCAATTTGAAACCCATCTAGACCACATTTAACAGCTATATCACTATTTTGAGCAATCCATTGCTGATTAGAATCAGAAGCACTTGCAGGATCTGTTACAAAATAAGCATGGATCAAAAAATCCTCATGATTATGATATTTAAAAAGCCATCTTGCCAGCCATCCAATGGAATGACGATGAAGACATTCGGAAACATATCCTATTTTGAGAGGCTTATGACGATACTTAATCTTTTGACGATATTTTGTAACTTGCTCCTTAGCGTGACTTTGAAGAATAGTCTGACACATCGAAGAAAGCTGATTTCTTGTAGTTTTACTGGCTTGAGGATCATCATTAATGTAAGGAAACAAAAATGTGGTGGGGAAAAGATGCATTGCTGGAATTCGATCTAAAAAAAGCGCATTATTATTAAATTGATCGTATATTTCTTGAAGATACAACTTGTGGTTCTCTACCTCGTCTAAAATTTGCTTAGAATATCCCAACGATGCAATTAAACTTCGTAAGTACAAATAATTGACGGCAATTTTATCTTCAATTTTTTGTGTAATAGAAAAGCAATACTTAGCGGCTTCTGCACTTTTTGCAAACTCTTTATTAGAGTAGTAAAAAAGAATAGTATGCTTATAAATTTCAATATTTGTTGGGTCTACATTCAAGCAAATTTCTGCGACTTTTATTGCCAACCCCACTCGGTTCTGAACATTGGCGAGTTTATAAGCAAGAGTAAATACTGGCGAAAGAAAAGTATGAATATCATAAGCTAAACAAGCTGATGAAAAGCCAAGAAAAACCGCACTATCGGCGTGAAATTCAAAGAGATATTGTAGGATATCTAGCAAGAAATTACAATTAAGGGAAGTTTTATTTTGCAGATTTAGTATTTGTAAAATCTCTAAATCATCTATGTCTTCAACGACAAAGATTTCACTTTTAATTGAAAGCAGTACTATTTGTAGAAGATTGTTGATATTTGATGAATCTATCTCTCTAATATGGTTTCTAATAACCCACGCAATCTGATATTTGCCCTTAGATGCCTGATCTGTTGCCTCACTATCTAAAATGCTAACTAAATCTTGAATATACTCATCTTCTAACGCAAATAACCAAGTTAACTGGGCTTCTTCCTCTCTCTCTTGGAGTAACAAAGAAAGTCCCAACCACCAATAATGAGACTTAACATCAGGTTTTATATCAATTAGTTGTTCGTAAAAATTTGAGGCTTGATCATAGACTCCTTGAGAGAAGAAATCGTCTGCCTGTTGTTTTAAGCTAGTGTAGTCTAATGGTCTAATTACTTCAATCATAGTTTTTTGGACAGATCAAACAAATTATTTATTTTAAAATTGTAGATGATTGGCAGATAAAAAAATATTGTGTGATATGAGATATCACACAATATTATGGCTAACTTAAACGCAAACTAACTCAACAAAGTTTTTATTTTGTAAAGCATGAAGGTTTTTTGAGTCAGCATTTATTTTGGTAGTCACTAATCAATAGCAGTTGAAGCAGGACCAGCGACAATAGTACAAGTGGGCGCAGCATCGGTAGTAAAAGTTAGTCTAGAAGTTGTACTATAAATTGAGGGCGCTGCGGCAATATTAATTGGAGCCAGATTCTGTTCGCACAATTTTGCTAAAGTAGTGGCTTCGTTTGAACCAGTGGGTGTAGATACGCTTACACCGCCAATATAGCCTTTAACAGCTGCCGTAGAACTAGTTGCACCATTGACAGAAGGAATTGCTTGGCTGTTTACGGATAAGCCTCCTTTTACAACAAGTGCAGCCCCTGCGCCACCAGTAGCATAGGTATAGTTAGCTGTAGTTTGAGAAATACCGACAGCCAAGGTTGCAAGATTGTCTGCAAACTGTTGTTTTTCTAGATAGTAAGACTGTTGACCACGGTTCAAAGAGCCAGTGTAGGTCTTGGCTTCAGACTGACGAGCCTTAGATGCTTGGTTTAGGAAGGAAGGAAGCGCGATCGCGGCAAGAATACCGATGATGATGATAACAACGAGAAGTTCGATCAGGGTGAAGCCCTTTTCACCATTCTTCTTGTTGAGCATGTGTTGGATGAGCTTGGTCTTGAATTCAGATTTCATAATTCTTTATCCCGTTTATTTCAAGAAGTTTAACTGTTCGGTTGTGAAAATAACTTACCCACAAAAAAACAGAATGATATCACTCAGAGCAAAAATATTTTTTGATAGAGTAAAACCCAAACAGTGAGGGAATTTGCTGAGCGATGTTTCAGACTGTTTGGGTTTTAGAAAAATTAAAGTTATTCAACTAAAAAGTTGGAGGGACAGACCATAGTTTGAGCGCCAGCATTTAGCGATCCAGGATTGATAACAATATTTGGGGAATTGGCTATACAAAAGACTGTATCTATTCTCACTACCCCAGGTATGCCCACAACTCCAACAAAAGCTTTTAAACTTTGAGATGAAGGCCTGGCGACATTGGTTATAATTTGCTCCAACTGTGCCATAGCTGGTGGACTAGGGTTGCCATTAATATCTCCTGTCATCACCGAATAAATGAAGCTAGATGTTGATGTGTTTATTCCTGCATTAAGTTTCCCTAGATCCTCAGTAAAAGTTCTTTTTTCCAAATAATAGGCTTGTTGTAGCCGACTCATCGTACCAATGTAGGTCTTGGCTTCGGCAAAGCGTGCTTTTTGAGCTTGGTTTAGAAATGAGGGGAGGGCGATCGCTGCCAAAAGACCAATAATAATGATGACAACTAGTAACTCGATCAAGGTGAAGCCCTGAGCAGGAGAAGTTTGGGCTTTACTAAAGCGGCGATCGCGTAACCATACACTAATAATAAATTCTAAATTTTTGAAGCTCACTGTCCCATACCTGCAACTAACTTGTACCCACGCCCTTAGATCAAGTTACCCAGTTTCTCAAGATTTAAACCGCTCTAAAATGTTAAGAATTCTAATCTTCTGATTCCTCGATCAGTCCGAGCCTCAAGAGCTTCTTGGCTAAAACATAAACATCTTGCCTGCTACCATCTTTGCGAATCCCTAGAGCCACAACTGCTACAGTGACTTGATTTTGCTCAATGGTATAGATGATTCGATATCTTTGTCCGACTGCACGCACACTATAAAAGCCATCTAACTCACCTAATAAAGGCTTGCCCTGCAACTCAGGAGACTCTCTTAGTTTGTCAATGCGATCGCTAATTTTTTGGCGAATACGGCGATCGCTGATTTCTTGCAATAACTTGAAGGCTGTCGGTTGAATGACAATGCGATAGATCATAGAGCTAAATCTAGTTTAACCGATTCCCAATCTAGCCCCTGCCCCGCTTTAGCCTCCTCAATACCTTGACGCAAGTTAGTCATTAGATTTGCATCACTTAAAATTTCTAAGGTTTCAAGTATGGCTTCATAATGTTGCCATGTCATCACCGCTAAAACAGGCTTGCCTCTGCGAGTGATCGCCAGCGTACTTCCTTCTTGAGTTAGCTTTTCGGGTAAAGAGGTTAGCTCATGACGCGCCTCAGTGATGGGAAGGTTGTAGAGCATTTCTTTGGATTTTAGATGTACATCTAAGTGTACATCTTAATCACCCCAAGCCAAGGGCTGAAACTTATCATCATTGGCAATTTCCACCGATTCGCCATTAGTCCGAATTACGAATAAACCTTTACGATAAGCATACAAATCAATGCCTTGATTAATCTCAATACCTGCCACCGCGCCATAGACCGTATAGTTACGATATTCAGAAAATGCTTGTCTAAATCGACGCAGGCGATCGCACATCTCATCCACATCGTCCTTCGATAGCCGTGATTTACACTCCACAGCGACTAGCGCATCCCCATTTACTCCCAAAATATCAATTTCCATCGGGAACTCAAAACCCAGTGGCGATCGCACTCTTTCCATCGTGTGAGTAATCAAGATCCCGCGATCGCGAAACATTCGCACCACCGCAGGACGAACCAACTCTTCCACAAAGCGCCCCCATCGGGTTGTTAAGGCATCAACAGCCTTACTGGTGCGCTCAACAGTTTTTTCTAACTTAGCCAGACTACGCGCAGCCTCAGCAGCAAGGCGATCACGTTCAATTTTCGCTTCGGCAGCACGGCGATCGGC
>DCSN01000058.1:19191-29917 GCA_002325645.1 Pseudanabaena sp. UBA1465 | reverse complement strand
TACACCGAAAAAGTATTAGACCTCTTCTACAATCCTAAGAATCAAGGTGCGATAGAAGTAACGGAAGAAAAGGATGTTGCGGTTGTATTTGGCGAAATCGGCAGTATTGCCTGCGGTGACGCTCTCAGACTGCATCTTAAGATTGATGTTCCTGCCGATAGCATTCTTGATGCTCGCTTCCAAACCTTTGGTTGTACCAGTGCGATCGCTTCTTCTTCTGCCTTGACAGAAATGATAAAAGGAATTACATTAGATGAAGCGCTTAAAGTAAGTAATAAAGATATCGCCGATTATTTAGGCGGCTTACCTGAAGCAAAAATGCATTGTTCTGTTATGGGACAAGAAGCCCTAGAAGCTGCTATTTACAAGTATCGCGGCATAGAGATTGAACATCATGATGAAGATGAAGGCGCACTCCTTTGCACCTGCTTTGGAGTTAGTGATAACCGCGTTCGCCGCATCGTCATTGAGAACAATCTCACCACCGTAGAAGAAGTAACCAACTACATCAAAGCTGGCGGTTCTTGCGGTTCCTGTCTGGCAGGCATTGAAGATATCATCGCCGCAGTCGAACAGGATAAGGAAGCGACAACCGCTAGGGTGGAAGCTGAACTTACTCGCATTCAACAAACCAGCCGCAAATTAACCACTGTTCAGAAAATCGCCAAGATTCAAGAAATTCTCGATGAAGTCCGCCCAATGCTGATCGCAGACGGTGGCAATGTCGAACTATTCGATGTCGATGGCGATCTCGTCAAAGTCATTCTCAAAGGTGCTTGCAGTTCCTGCTCTAGCAGCACCGCTACCCTCAAAGATGCGATCGAAGTAAGATTACGCGATCGCGTTCTCTCTACTCTCATTGTTGAAGCAGTTTAAAAGTTTCTAAAGATCCCCCTCAATCCCCCTTAAGAAGGGGGAAGAAGAAAGTTCTAATTCTCCCTCCTTTACAAGGGGGGCTGGGGGAATCAATTAATTTTCAACCCAAAACCAATGAACCCATACTTATTCAACATTTCCATACTTGGAGTCGAGCGCTCCCCTCCTGTGGTGACAGCGATCGCTTTACAAACTGAGAAGGAACTTCCTTAAGCCCTTTCTCAAATCTTCCACTTCTAACCTACAGTTCATTTTTGATATAACAAGGAGAAATTCTCATGGGCAAGCTAAGACAAATCGCTTTTTACGGTAAAGGCGGTATCGGTAAATCCACCACTTCTCAAAACACGATCGCAGGTTTAGCTGATCTCACCAAAGGCGATCGCATCATGATCGTTGGTTGCGACCCTAAAGCTGACTCCACCCGCTTGATGCTTCACAGCAAAGCCCAAACCACAGTACTCCATCTTGCTGCCGAACGTGGCGCAGTTGAAGATGTCGAACTTGAAGAAGTGCTGCTCACTGGCTACAAAGGTGTCAAATGCGTGGAGTCAGGTGGGCCTGAACCAGGTGTTGGTTGCGCTGGACGTGGCATCATCACCGCCATTAACTTCCTAGAAGAAAATGGCGCTTATGAAGACCTAGATTTCGTTAGCTATGACGTATTAGGCGACGTTGTTTGCGGCGGTTTCGCCATGCCTATTCGTGAAGGTAAAGCCCAAGAAATCTACATCGTCACCTCTGGCGAAATGATGGCGATGTATGCTGCTAACAACATTGCTCGCGGTATTCTCAAGTATGCTCACTCTGGTGGTGTGCGTTTGGGCGGTCTAATCTGCAACAGCCGTAAGTGCGATCGGGAACTTGAACTGATCGAAACTCTTGCTAAGCGCTTGAACACGCAAATGATTCACTTTGTACCTCGCGACAATGTGGTTCAACATGCTGAATTGCGCCGCATGACTGTAATTGAGTATGCGCCCAACCACCCTCAAGCTCAAGAATATCGCACCCTTGCCGATAAGATCTACCACAATACCAACTTCACAATTCCTACGCCCATCACCATGGACGAACTGGAAGACCTCTTAGTTGAGTTCGGTATCCTTGGCGATGACAAGGCCTTCGAGCATCTCGTTGGTAAGACTGCCGATGAAGTTCCTGTAGAAGAACTCGCTCTAGTTTAATGATTTCGACTCTGTGCAGGCTTTGCCTGCACAGAGCAACTCTCAATCCTTTTACCCCTTTCCTTGAGGCTAATATGACACCTCCAGAATCCGCTACATTGACCCCTCCAACCGTCACCACACCTGTTAATGCTATTCCTGAAACCAAGGCATTAATCAAGGAAGTCATCGAAGCATATCCTGACAAAGCCAAGAAAAAACGCGAAAAACATCTCAATGTGTTTGAAGAAGGTAAGTCTGATTGTGGTGTCAAATCCAACATCAAGTCTGTGCCTGGTTCGATGACCACCCGTGGTTGTGCCTACGCTGGCTCCAAAGGTGTAGTTTGGGGACCCATCAAAGACATGATCCATGTCAGTCATGGTCCCGTTGGCTGTGGTTACTACTCTTGGTCTGGTCGCCGCAACTACTACATCGGCACTACTGGTATTGATTCCTTCGGCACGATGGACTTCACCTCTGACTTCCAAGAACGTGATATCGTTTTCGGTGGTGACAAAAAACTATTGAAACTGATTACCGAGTTAGATGAACTCTTCCCACTCAATCGCGGTGTTTCCATTCAATCGGAATGCCCAATCGGTTTGATCGGTGATGACATTGAAGCAGTAGCCAAGAAGGCTGCTAAAGAAATTGGCAAAACCGTTGTACCTGTTCGTTGTGAAGGGTTCCGTGGTGTATCCCAATCCCTCGGTCATCACATTGCCAACGATTCGATCCGTGACTGGGTTTTCCCTCAATATGACAAGAACAAAAAAGAAGGTAATGTGCCAGATAGCACCGCCTATGATGTAGGCATTATTGGTGACTATAACATCGGTGGAGATGGTTGGTCTAGCCGCATCTTGCTCGAAGAAATTGGCTTGCGCGTGGTCGCTCAATGGGCTGGCGATGGTACTCTCAATGAGATGATCAACAATCCTTCCGTAAAACTGAATCTAGTTCACTGCTATCGCTCCATGAACTATATCAGCCGCCACATGGAAGAGGCATATGGTATTCCTTGGATGGAATATAATTTCTTTGGTCCTAACCAAATCGCAACATCACTACGGGAAATCGCTTCTAAATTTGATGAAACCATTCAAGCAAACGCCGAAGCAGTGATTGCAAAGTATCAAGCCCAGACCGATGCAGTGATCGCTAAATACGGTCCTCGTCTAGCAGGTAAAACCGTGGCTCTGATGGTTGGTGGTCTGCGTCCTCGCCACGTTGTTCCCGCCTTCCACGATCTTGGCATGAAGTTGATTGGTACTGGCTACGAATTCGGTCACAATGACGACTACAAGCGCACCACTCACTACATTGAGAATGGCACTCTCATCTATGATGATGTTTCGGCTTACGAGTTTGAATCCTTCATCAAAGAACTGAAGCCAGACCTAGTTGCCTCTGGCATCAAAGAGAAGTATGTGTTCCAGAAGATGGCGCTACCTTTCCGTCAGATGCACTCTTGGGATTATTCAGGTCCTTACCACGGTTATGACGGCTTTGCGATCTTTGCCCGTGACATGGATCTTGCCCTCAACAGCCCCACTTGGAGCTTAGTTGGCGCTCCTTGGAATAAGGCTGAAGTTGCTGCTTAGATAGTGATTGGGGCGAGCACGGGGGCATCGCCCCTACCCAAATTATCAATTAATTGTTTTGTAGGGGCAATCCCCCTGTGGTTGCCTTTCTTCATCCACATTGATTTTCACCTAGATTGGAATTAAAATCATGTCCCAGAATAACGTTAACGACATTCAAGATCACGCTCGGTTATTCCACCAAGACGAATACCAGAAGCTATTTGAAGCGAAGAAAGAGTTTGAAGGTGGGCATAGTCCCGAAAAAGTCGCTGAGATTGCTGAATGGACTAAGGGTTGGGAATATCGCGAAAAGAATTTTTCGCGTGAAGCCCTCACAGTCAATCCTGCTAAAGCTTGTCAGCCCCTCGGCGCAATCCTCGCCGCAGTTGGTTTTGAAGGTACATTACCCTTCGTTCATGGTTCTCAAGGCTGTGTTTCCTATTTCCGTAGCCATTTCACTCGTCACTTCAAAGAGCCATTCTCAGCAGTATCTTCTTCAATGACTGAAGATGCGGCAGTTTTCGGCGGACAATTGAATATGATTGAAGGCTTGGCAAATTCCTACAATCTCTACAAGCCCAAGATGATTGCGGTCTGCACAACCTGTATGGCGGAAGTTATCGGCGATGACTTGCAAGCATTCATCAGCAATGCCAAGGCTGCTAATTCAGTTCCTCAAACCTTCCCCGTTCCCTATGCCCATACGCCTAGTTTTGTTGGTTCCCACATCACGGGCTATGACAACATGATTAAGGGAATTCTCTCCAACCTGACCGCAGGTAAGAAGCAAGAAACCACCAACGGCAAGATTAACTTCATCCCAGGATTTGAAACCTACATTGGCAACTTGCGTGAAATCAAGCGCTATGCCGATCTGATGGATGTCAACTACACCTTGCTTGCCGACAATTCGGAATATCTGGATTCGCCCAATACTGGTGAATATCAAATGTATCCAGGTGGAACCAAGCTGGAGGATGCTGCGGACTCGATCAATGCTGAAGCAACGATCGCATTCCAGTCCTATGCCACCACTAAGACTAGAGCCTATATTGAAACTGAATGGAATCAAAAGACCTATGTCAGTCGTCCCGTTGGCATTCGCGGTACTGATGAATTCTTGATGAAGCTTTCGGCTCTAACTGGCAAACCCATTCCTAAGGAATTGGAAGCAGAAAGAGGTCGTGCCGTTGATGCTTTGACCGATTCTCAAGCGTGGTTGCATGGCAAGCGCATTGCTCTCTATGGCGATCCAGACTTGGTGATTGGTCTAGTGCAGTTCCTATTGGAAGTTGGTGCAGAACCAATTCACGTTCTTGTCAGCAACTCCAATGCCGACTTTGAAGGCGAATTACGCGCCCTGCTTGATTCTAGCCCCTTCGGTCAAAATGCCACGATCTGGGGTGGTAAGGATCTCTGGCACTTGCGATCGCTCCTCTTCACCGAGCCTGTCGATCTCCTGATTGGTAATTCCTACGGCAAGTACCTAGAGCGCGATACCAAGACTCCTTTGGTACGCATTGGCTATCCAATTTTCGATCGCCATCACCTACACCGCTATTCCACCTATGGCTATCAAGGCGCAATCAATCTACTCAACTGGATTGTGAATACCATCCTCGATCAACTCGATCGCAACTCGAACATCCCATCAAAGACCGATATTTCCTACGACTTGATTCGTTAGATAAAACCCTCACCCCTAGCCCCTCTCCCAAAAGGGGAGAGGGGAACAAGAAAATTTGTTTTACTCCCCTTCTCCCGTTCTGGGAGAAGGGGTTGGGGGATGAGGGCAAAGACGATCGCCGCAGAAGTAAATTTTTAAGTACAGCAAGAGGAGGACGATCATGCTTGACATTCAAATTAACGATACAACCCTGAGAGATGGCGAACAGGCTGCTGGTGTAGCGTTTAGCATTGAAGAGAAAATCGAAATCGCCAAATTCCTCGATCGCATTGGCGTACAAGAATTAGAAGTTGGCATTCCTGCTATGGGTGGGGCAGAAACCGAAGCAATCGCCGCCATTAATAACTTAGGACTCAAAGCAAAATTACTCGGCTGGAATCGCGCCGCAATTTCAGATATTCAAGCTTCCATCGCTTGCGGACTAGAGCGCGTGCATATTTCCATACCTGTCTCCGATATGCAAATTGGGCTAATGGCTGATGGCAAGCGAGAAACTGTACTGAAACGTTTACAAGAAAGTATTGCCTATGCTCTAGATAGTGGTTTGTATGTGTCCGTCGGTGGTGCTGATGCCTCCAGAGCCGACGATCATTTTCTATTAGAAGTAGCAGCTTTAGCGGAACAATGGGGTGCTTCCCGTTTCCGTTTTTGCGATACTGTTGGCATTCTCGATCCTTTCAATACCTATCGCAAGATTAAATTACTAGTCAAAGCGCTCTCAATTCCTGTCGAGATGCACACTCATAACGATCTAGGCATGGCTACTGCTAATGCGCTTGCGGGTATGCAGGCAGGGGCGCGATCGCTAAATACTACTGTAAACGGTTTAGGCGAGAGAGCAGGAAATGCGGCTCTAGAAGAAGTGGTGATGGCGCTAAAACAAATTCATGGTATCGATTTGGGCATTGAAACCCGTTGCTTCTGGGAACTTTCGCAAATGGTCGCCTCAGCTTCACAAAACCCAGTACCACCTTGGAAAGCGATCGTTGGGAGCAACGCCTTTAGCCATGAATCAGGTATTCACGCCGCAGGAGTTCTCCAAAATCCCAGCAGCTACGAGCCGTTTAATCCCGATGAAGTGGGTGCGAAGCGTCATCTTGTCGCTGGCAAACATTCAGGTCGTCATCTCGTGGTGAATCTGCTCCAACAGCAAGGTGTCGATCTTGCTAAGGAGAAAGCGCAATCAGTTTTAGATGCTGTGCGCCAGCGATCGATCCAAGCTAAGCGCAGTCTTACTTCCGAAGAATTACTTAGTCTCGTTCAATCAGGGAGGTTTGCCCATGCTGTATAACGATGTGGAACTTGACAGTCCGCCCACCTTTGAGATTGGCGAAAAGGTCAGAATTAAGAAGTTAATTCGCAATGATGGCACTTTCCCAGGGAAGGAGATTGGCGAAACGCTTGCTAAGAAAGGAGAAGTTGGCTATGTGGTGAATATTGGCACTTTTCTCCAAAGTTCCTATATCTATTCTGTCCACTTTCTCTATACAGGGCATATCATCGGCTGTCGTCAAAAAGAATTAGAAATCGTCGAATAATAAAAGTCGAATAATAAAAATGGATGCTTTGCATTCATTTCTAGCTAAAATCATGTCAAATAAGTGGGTGCTAAGCGCCCACTTATCTTAAAAATTATCAAGGAAAATCTCATGAAAGTCATGCTACGTCGGAATAACATCGGTCATCTAGTGGTTTATGTGGCTAAAAAAGATTTGGAAGAGGAAGTTGTCAAAGAAGAAGAAACCACTGATGGCAAGGTGATGACGCTAGCAAATGGGTGGGAGCTTGCCTTTGGCAAACTAGAGGAACCGCTAAGTTTACCAAAAACCGTTGAAGCAAGAAGAATTGCTTAATAATCGCTAGGCGTTGGTACAACGCTTCTAGTATTTGCAAAACAACTGTTTCAGCCATACTTTTTCTCGATAACGCTAAATGAAATTTTCGCTAATCTCTACTAATTATTCACCTGTAGCCAGAATTTCCAATGAGCATACACAAAGCCTCGTATTTTTTGCAGGTGTCTCAGAATACCCAATCGCTTTTGAATTTAAAACTGCTGATAAAGTTGTGATGTGAACCAAGAGATATCCCGTGCCGAGCGTCAGCAGCACCAGATTAGTGTGATCATGCTGGACATTGACCATTTCAAATGCTTCAATGATAGCTACGGACATGATGCGGGTGACTATGTGCTTGTAAACGGTTGGAAACTTACTCAAAGCCCATGTACGCGGTTTTGATATTGCTTGTCGCTATGGTGGTGAAGAAATGATCCTCGTTTTGCCAGAGTCGTCTTTGGAAATCGCTAGTAATCGGGCGGAAGAGATTCGAGAGGCGATCGCCAAAGTTTCCTTAACCCATAATTCTCAATTCTTAGGCAGTCTCACCGATTCCCTTTGTGTGGCAAGTTTCCCTCAACATGGAGTAACGGGTAGCGCCGTCATGCAATCCGCCGATGCTGCGCTCTATCGCGCCAAAGCCGCAGGACGCAATCAAGTTTTGACCGCACCATAAATATCCCGAACTCACTTTACAAGTGGGGCAGAAGTTTTCGGTTGTTTTAAAAAATGATTCAATTACGCTTGTCACTAAATCTTCTATGCAATCCTTCCGAGGTATCTTAAAGGGAGCTAATACTCACAATGTACGCGATCGCAGTGAAAGAGTATGAAGTTTCTTGTTAATACTTGTGGATGGTTAGAGTATAAAATCAGATTATTCAAGAGGTAATTGCTATGAGTCAATATGTTTTACTTCGCATTCAGTCTCTTCAAGAAGAGCTTGAGAGTTTAAAAAAGATTGTCAATCATCAATTGTTGCAGGGTCAGCGTAAAACTACTTATATCAAAGGTCTATGGAAAGATTTTGAGATAAATGATGATGATTTTGCTGATGCGAGAAGTGTTGTTTTTAAGGATGTAGCTCCCCAGACCAGACGAAATTAAATCTGTGACTTAGCGCCGCATTGAGTGCAGAATTTGGTGGTTATTGAGTTTGCGCGATCGCAAGCAAGACAAAGGCAGTTACTCATGCGAGATAAATCTTAGAAAATTTAGCTTTGATGATCTAGTTATAGCTTAACCTTAGCAAATATGATGATTTTATAAGTATTGTTGGGCGATCAAACGCATAGCAATATAAAGTAGATATTCAAGCCTACCGCGCACAATAATTCAGTTGAGGTCAAATCACCATGACTCTTAAAGAACTAATCTACGCTGAAATCAACAAAATCGAAGAAGACAACCTTGATGAGCTATACCAATTCGTCAAACAACTTGCGATCGCCAAATCCGCAACCAAACCCAAAACAGGCATCTTAAATAAACTCAAACGCATCAAAATTCAAGCACCAGTTGATTTTGCCGCTAACATTGACCAATACATGAATGGAGAAAAGAATCTTGACAATATTCATTGATACTTCATTCATCATTGCCCTCATCAACGAACGCGATCAATATCACACACAAGCACTAGATTTAAGCGATCGCTACATTGATCAAGCCGTAGCCATAACCGATGCAGTCCTTCTCGAAATAGCCAACTCCCTAGCCCGTAGATACAAAAACGAAGCCATCGAAGTAATCGAACAATTTCTTGATTCAGAAGATGTTGAAGTTATCCGCCTCACACCTGAAATATTTGACCAAGCCTTTGAGCTATACAAAACCCGCCCCGACAAAGAATGGGGCTTAGTAGATTGCGTCTCATTTATCGTCATGCAAGATCGTCAAATTCAAGAAGTTCTCACCTTCGATCAACATTTTGCACAGGCAGGATTCCAGATCCTTTCATCAAAATAGCGATTGAGAATAAGCAGAGGATGATTTTATAGGTGATGTCGGGCGAGTAATCGGAATGCACTGCTATACAGTCCCTTCCCGTCTCTGCTTAGTGATTGCCATGACCACTTTGTTTCTAACGGCTCAAGGATTGGCGGTTGCTGATTCTGGTTATCGCCGTTTGGTTGATCCTCATTGGTTTCGTGGACTTAGTTATCCCAAGATTGGTTGGAACTGGATTCAAACCGCTATCACTAAAAACTGGGTTTTCTTGCCTTCCTGCTTTTTTACTTCTTATATTGACTCTGATCCTGCTATGGCTTCCCAACGAAAACATCATCATAAACTCTTCCGTATTGAGTTCTCTGCTTCTACTCTCGATTGGGCTTCCTAGACTTTTGTCAGTCAATCAGGTCAAACCCTCTAACTCCTCTATCAAATTTTCAATATCAACATTTTGCAAATCACCCGATCGCAATTGGGTGATGACTGTCTCTAACCACAGGTTGAGATCGGTGTCATAAAGTGTTTGTTTTGCAATTGTCTGAGTCATTGTAAATTTCCTGTAGAAGATGTCCAAAATTCTTGATTCAAAATCGAATCAATATCGAGTCCAAATTGCCATGTATCAGGAAACTGATACTGTGGATAATCATCTCTAACTGTTTCAAGAGCAAATTCAAAAGCTTCCAATACGGATTCATCCCATACGGTTTTGAGGCTAGGAGTCTTTTGGAATCTACGTTTTATTCGTCTACGTTGCTCCCTGATGGTGCGTTCCCATCCGTTGAATTCTTGAGGCATATCCACAAAAAGACGCTTTAGGCAATGCTCTATCAAGGTTTCTAAACGACTCTCTAGTTCGTCACGGTACGAATTCCCCAAAGCTTCGATCTCCTCTAACAAGTTGTCTAGGTCCACATGGTCAAAATCCCTAGCTTTGAGTTTGGCGATGGTGTCTTGAGTCCATAGCAAGAAATCGGACTCGTATAAGGATTTACTAACGATTACTTGAGTCATTTGTTTGTTGCTCCGTTGCTATGGGCGCGATCGCTAAATTAGCCATTTATGATTAACAGCTAACTTGCCAGCAGGGAGAAGACTAGCTAAAAATTTTGGATTAGTTTGCTTAACTTTCCCATGCATTCATAGTATCATAGGCATTGTCAGCTACAAGGGCTTAGTGACGGGGCAAAATGGAAAACCAGCAGTTTTTAGATAGGTTGGAAAAGCTAAAAAAAGATGATGCTAAGCCCGAATTATGGCGATTTCTAAAGCTTTGGATGCGTGAAGGAAAATCAAGGTTAGAAGTAGCAAAAATTATACGCAAAAAAACAGATCTAAAAAATCCTAATGATGTCACGATCTTCTCTCGAAGATTGAAAACTATTTGTGAGTATTTTGGTATAACAGTTCAGGCAATGAGAGAACATGATCAAGCAGAAGAATATAAATCAAAATCACTAGAACTTTTCGCGCAAATGGAAGCACCGAAACAAATTGAGAGAGTTAACAAAGCCTTTGGAGGAAACATACAATGAATACTCAAATAGTTGATGCGATTCAAGAGAATAGTTACAGCAAAACTCGATCAAACCCGCCACAAGAAGGGTCGCAGGGCGA
>DCSN01000058.1:13628-19125 GCA_002325645.1 Pseudanabaena sp. UBA1465 | reverse complement strand
CAACGGGTTTTATATTTTAATTTGTGGCGGGTTTGAAAACAAATTGCTGTAAGCATTTGAGTAGAAACCTAAAATCATTCGAGTACAATAGTCAATAACTAGAGAGGACAATATGGAAGCCCAACTATTACGTCAAATCATCAAAGACAGCATTCGTGAAGTATTGCAAGAAGAACGCTTATCTCTATTCCTTGCCCTAATTCCATTTGTAAACGAAAAAGAAATGCAAGAAATCGAAAGCAAATTCCCTAGTCCAAAAGACTATAACCGTGATGAATTCATTGATATGACTCAATGGGTGAAATCATGAACTTGAAATTTAGCAAAAATGCAACTAAATTTTTATCTGAAATCAGCGTCAACGATCAACAAAGACTCAAAGAGAAGCTAAAAATACTGCTTCTCGCTGTTGAAGAAAATGGAACTATTCCATTTCGAGAACTTGATATCAAAAACCTTAAAGGAGAATGGAAAGGATACCAAAGAATGCGCGTAGGCAAAATGCGTGTCATATTTCAAATCAACACCGACGATTTGCTAGTTTATGAAATTGACTTTAGAGGCGATATCTACAAAAAACGGTGATCGTAAAATGACTGCAAGCTTAACCAGCATCCCACCAAATACTCCAGTTAACAAAGCCTTTGGAGGAAACATGCAATGAATACTCAAATAGTTGACGCGATTTAAGAGAATCGTTAAGCGCATGAGTAACACAAAAACTTTTGATACAATGAAAGCAGATTTCATGAAAAACATTCACTAAGGTAAATGTAATGCCCCTATTAAACCTTGAGTATATAACCAACCAAGAAGGACAGCCCACCGCAGTTGTCATCCCCATTGAGATTTGGCGGCAACTTTTACCCATCGATAACATCTCTCTAGAAAATCTTAGCGAAGCCATAGAAGATTATTGCGTCAACAAAGCAATGGATGAAGGTAAAAACACGCCTCTTTACTCCCATGCCGAAGCTCTAGCCTTTTTAGAGGATTAGAGTGGAAGACTAAAATGGAAGTAAACTATCGCCAGTCATTTTTAAAAGATCTCAAAAGTCTGAAAGGCTCATCAATATATCAACGCATCTATGAAATTGCCTTTACAACTTTGCCTGAAGCTCAGAACTTACAGGAACTACCAAACATCAAAGCCATGCAAGGATATTCAACCCGTTACCGTATTCGAGTAGGAGACTATCGCATTGGCATAGAAATTTCGGGCAATACAGTAGAAGTCATTCGCACATTACATCGTAAAGAGTTTTATCGTTATTTTCCTTAGAAAATGATCGTAAGTTTTATCGCACTTAGGCAAACCCTAGGAGAAAACATTCAATGAATACTCAAATAGTTGATGCGATCGCCCAGTTAATCAAATCCCTCCCCGAAGAAGATCGCTCATTACTGAGGGACAAGTTACTAACAGAACTCTTCATCCCAATTCCCAACGCCCAAATATCCCCATCTCAACCCGAATTCCCCAAACAAGAACCTAACCAAAACTTAGCCCACCTATCAACCCTAAGCGATCAGCAAATAATATCCCTCACCGAACTTTAGATGGAACCATCTCAAGATCAAAGATTAAGTCAACTATTACAGACTCAACAGGAAAGAACCCTGACCACAGCCGAGCAGTCCGAACTAGAAATGTTAATGGAAATTTATCAAGCAGGACTACTTCGCAAAGCCCAAGCCCTAAATGAAAGCGCCAAACGTGGAGCGATGAAATGAGTATAACTTTAAACAGCATTCAGTCAACATTGCACGAATTAAAACTAGGCTTAAAGGAACTATATGGCGATCGCCTTGTTAAGTTAATCCTATTCGGTTCCCATGCCAGAGGCGAAACCAATCCTGACTCAGATATTGACTTACTAGCCGTACTCAAAAGCCCAGTATCTCAAGTCCAAGAAATATCCTAGTATGTCAGAACTTTGCATCAAAATCCTATTAGACTATGATCAGCTTGTCTCCATCATCCCGATGAGTGAAGATCGATTTAATGCTAAAGATGTTGCTTTATTGAGAAATATTCAAAGAGAAGGAATTGAATTATGAACGAGCTTAAGTTGAAGTAGCAATAACATTCAATTAACCAATACCTAACGAACTCAAACGAAAACTACCAGAAAAGTATAGCGATCGCCCCTAACTAAAGGTATAGAATAGGAGGTGTCAAATATTACTGACTGTCTATGATTATGACTCTTGCAAACATCCCTCAAACAGTCATCACCCTAAAATTGACGGACAAATTGCCATAATAGCAGCCAAAGGAACGCCTCACGTCACCTCATTACATTTACTTGCCAATATTTTGCGCGATCACCCTGACGATTTGGCATTAGTTCGCACCCAAGATCCAATTCACCTAGATGACTTCTCAGAACCAGAACTAGATTTAGCGATCGTTCAGGGAACGATCTTAGATTATGTCGAACAACATCCAGGTCCTGAGCAAATTTATCTCATATGTAGAAGTAGCCGACTCAACGTTGAAACAGGATTGTGAAATCAAAACTGTAAATAAATCATGATAGCCACTCCAAAGTTTGATTATATAAATCCAGACGAGTATCTCGCAATGGAAGAAAAAAGCGAAATTAAACATGAATATATCGATGGATATATTTATGCGATGGCTGGCGCAAATGATCCTCACGTTACGATTACAGGAAATGCTTTTGCCATAATCCGTAGCCATTTAAGAGGATCAGGCTGTCGTGTTTATTTTTCTGACATGAAAGCCCGAATAGATTCATTAAATCGCTTTTATTATCCAGATGTGATAGTAACTTGCGATCCTAGAGATGCCCAATCACAAAATCAAAAGAGATACCCAAAACTAATTATCGAAGTGCTATCAGAATCGACAGAAGGGTTTGATCGTGGTGACAAATTTGCCGATTATCAGCAACTAGAAAGCCTCGAAGAATACGTTCTAGTTAACACCAAACGTCAACGCCTTGACTGCTTCCGCCGCAATGAAGAAGGATTATGGGTTTTAAAATCATATTCTGGAGAACAAGAAAATTTCCATCTGTCAAGTATAAGTCTTGAAGGAAAATTTACAGATCTTTATGAAGACGTTAGTTTTTGATAGGAAGGCGATCTTAGCATTGCCATTAAGCCTACCTAAAAAATAGCGTTACTCGATCGCCAACAAACCAATTAGCATCATGCGCTACACATTGCGCGATCGCCGAAAATTACGATATAGCGCAAAGTGCTGTAATTGTCTGCAAGCTTTATTCTGCAAGCTTTATGTAATATCCATCTACTCCTCATCTGACACTCATTTTTCTCAACTTTAATAAGTCAAGCTTTTAATCCAGTCCCATATTTCATCTGAGCAATTTCTATGAAAGTTAAGTATTTGACAACTTTGACTGCTTTGACTGCGATCGCCTTACTAAGCTTCGGTACAGCGATCGCTTTAGTAAAGCCAGAATCTCTGCCACAATCTCTCTCTGAAGCGATCGCAGGTGAAGCCGCCTATGCCCAATTCAATTCTGTCGGTGGAACTCTCGCCAAAAAGTTGCAAGGCAAGCCTGTCGTTATTGATATCTATGCTAGTTGGTGTTCTGCTTGCAAAAATATTGCCCCAACTATTTCCCAACTAAAACAACAATATGCGGGCAAAGTTAATTTCGTGGTGCTAGATGTATCTGATAAATCTACTACGGCTCAATCAGAGGCGATCGCCAAAGAACTAGGACTCAGCAATTTCTTTACTGCCAATAAGACGCAGACAGGTTCATTAACTATTGTCGATCCAGCCACAGGCAAAATCCTCTCGCAACACCGCAACAATGCCAATAAATCTACCTATACCAAGGTCTTAGATGCAGCTTTAGCTAAAAGATAAGGTGTTTTCGCTTACCCTCAACCCGTTCACTTTTACCTAGAAATATTTTAAACAGGAAAGAACTACATGAAAATTAAGTATCTGGCTTCATTAGCAGCGATCGCCCTCTTGAGTACGGGTGTATTTATTGCTTGCGCCACTCCTGAATCGCCCAAGGACAATGCTGCCAGCACCACAACCACTACCGCAACTAAACCCGATCCTTGCGCTGCGAAGAAAGCTGATCCCTGTGCTGCAAAATCTGCCTCTGCCGCTTCTATTGGCGCACCCTTAGCGCAAAAGCTGCAAGGTAAGCCCGTCGTGGTTGATGTCTATGCGAGTTGGTGTTCTGCTTGCAAAAATATCGCTCCAACCGTTGCCGATCTCAAGAAAGAATATGAAGGCAAGGTTGAATTTGTAGTGCTAGATGTATCGGATAAATCCACTACGGCGGCAGCCGAAGCAAAGGCTCAGGAACTAGGTTTGAGCAAATTTTTGGCAGAGAATAAAACCCAAACTGGTTCCCTCACCATTGTCGATCCTGCCACGGGCAAAATTCTAGCTCAACATCGCAACAATGCCGACAAAATGGCTTATACCAAAGTTTTGGATGCTGCGCTGAAAAAGTAACTTCTAAACGTAACCTCAAAACATAGTAAGGGCAATTCATGAATTGCCCTTACTATGCGCCATTTTTATGAAAGCCTCAAACAATCTTGATTTCAGGAAAACTCTATGAAACCCCTTCAAAATAGCGATCGCGAAACCGATCTTGCTATGAGAACTACGATAAAAAACAGCCCTAAAATCCCTAAAAAATGGTTGGTTTTTGGAGGATTAGCACTTCTAGGTTTTGTACTGGCTCTATTAATTATTGACCCAATATCTAAAGGACTGGAATATGCTATATCTATCATCGAAAATCGCTATCAGGAATGGTTCGCGCAACAGGATACCGCCAACCCATTGGTACTAATGCCCCTCGCCTTTACTGGCGGCTTGATTGCCAGCATTTCTCCCTGCATTCTGGCCATGCTGCCCCTAAATTTGAGTTATATCGGCACGCGCAATATCACCTCTCGCCAAGATGCCTTAATCAAAGCGGGAATGTTCGTGCTTGGTAATGTGATTGTTCTTAGCCTATTTGGATTAGTTTCTTCCTTTGCTGGATTGGTGATTGTGGAATATCGCGGTCATATCAATGTGGTAGTGGGAACGATTATTCTGATTATGGGCATTGGTTTGTTGGGTTTGATTAGAATTCCATTACCGCAAATTAATGTTGGTGGAACTAATTTCGGTCCTTTTGGAGTTGGCTTAACCTATGCCTTAGTTAGTTCTCCCTGTGCTAGTCCTGTTCTATTTGCAGTGCTTGCGGCTTCGGCGGCAAGTGGTTCGCAAGTTCTATCGGTGCTGACGATGGTAAGTTATGCCTTGGGCTACACGATCATTATCTTTTTATCTAGTTTGCTGACTGGTTTCGCCAAACAAGCGAGGCTGCTAATGAATTACTCGGAGGGGATTACTAAATTTGGCAGCATCGCCTTAATCATTGCAGGAATTTACTATCTATTTACAGGCGTAAAGTGGTTTATCGGTGGTTAAGTTCTATTCAAAAGAACCCCAAGAGGAATCTTAAAAGTGTTG
>DCSN01000058.1:7594-13585 GCA_002325645.1 Pseudanabaena sp. UBA1465 | reverse complement strand
CAACACTTTTAAGATTCCTCTTGCTTATCCTATGCTTGACTGCGTAAAACATAGCCCACGCCGCGCACTGTATGCAATATTCGTTTGGGATTATGGACTTCTAATTTGATGCGTAAAGCCCGAATATAGACTTCAATAATATTCGACTCACCCATGAAGTCGTAGCCCCATACTGATTCGAGAATTTGGTCACGGGTTAAGACTTGCTGGGGATGACGCAGCATAAATTCTAGTAAATCAAACTCTTTGGCGGTGAGATCGACCCTCTGCCCCGCCCGATGGACTTCGCGAGAACTATGTCTTAGAGTAATATCTTCAAATTGTAAATTGTCGATCGCTTCAGGATACATTCGCCGCATTCTTGCCTTAATTCTCGCAAGCAACTCCTCAATGCTAAAGGGTTTGGTGAGATAGTCATCGGCTCCCGCATTTAGCCCAGTAACGCGATCGCAGATTTCATCTTTAGCGGTCAGCATAATGATCGGCACTTGTACCCCTGTTTTGCGTAAGCGCGTACAAATATCTAATCCTGATATTTCGGGTAACATCCAATCTAAAATCACCAGATCGGGCTGCGTATCACGGGCTAGTTGCAAGCCATCTAAACCAGTCCTCGCCACAGTTATTTGATAACCTTCTAAACCAAGTTCCATTTCCATAAATTTCGATAACTTGGGGTCATCTTCAATCAGTAGAATGCGATTATTCATCGTTGCGGATTCCATAGCGGTAAACTGATTGTAAAAATACTACCCTCATTTGGTTTGGACAGGAGGCTAATTTTGCCATTCATCCCTTCCACTAAGCTCTTGGCGATCGCCAAGCCTAGTCCTGTGCCATCGCGGGAACGGGTGGAAGGATCATCGCTGCGATAAAAACGCTCAAACACTCGCTGTTGGTGAACAAGGGCAATGCCAATGCCGCGATCGCACACATGGATCAGCGCTTGACCTTCTTTAGTTTCTAGTTGAATTTCCACTGGATCGGCGGAATATTTAATGGCATTATCCACTAAATTAATCAAAACCTGTTGCAGCCGATTTTGGTCAGCTAGAGCAACAATATCTTGATTTTTGGCGATCGCTGTAACTGAGCGATCGCTAACTTTGGCACTCATCGCCGCCACTTCCGCAACTAGAGTATTTAAAAAAACAGGAGCTTGCCGAAAATGCAAATTGCCACTATCGGCACGGGCAAGGTCTAGCAAATCTTGCAACATCTGAATCGTGCGCTCGGTTTCGGCACTGGCGGTTGCGATCGCTTGTTTTTGATAAATGCTGAGGTTGTCACCACGGCGCAGCAAGCTCTGTAAATAGCCGCCAATCACGGTTAGAGGCGTGCGTAACTCATGGGATACATTGCCAACAAATTGACGTTGCTGCTCCCAAGCACTCGATAACCTTTGGAGCATCTCATTAAAAGTCTGTGCTAATCCCAAAATCTCATCAGGAGCTTTTGCTAGTTCCAATTTGGCGGCACTGAGATCGTCAATGGAAATTAGGCTTGCCATCTGACTCATTTCTTGCAAAGGCGAAAGGGCTTTGCGAATTCGAAGGGCGATCGCTACAATCAAGATTATCGTTGCGCTGATACTCACAATGATTAATCCATAAATGCCATTATTTAACTGTATTTGGTCACTGGTAATATCTTGAGAAAGATAAACTTTACCAACAAGTTTTCCATTGACCGTTAGATTATTGCCACACATCACCACATAGCGATCGCCGATTTGGATCACCTGTGGCGTGGTTGGCACTTCGGAATCGCCAATATTTTGCAAATCTGTGGATAAATTATGGTTATTTACTGATTTTGCAAGCACCTCGCCATTGTCCCCTTTGACAAGAATCGCTAATTCTGAGGTGGAAACTTTATTGGATGTGCGTTCTATTCCTGCTTTAATGCCTCCAGTTTCCATATACATTTCCACTTGATCGGGAAACCGCATCGCCACATATTCCAGCATTTGCTTGTGACCATTAACTACTGTCTGTTCCATTTTCCAACCTGCCCAAACAGTCACCCCCGTTAAGCTAATTACCGAAAGCGCGATCAATTCTATGGTCAAACGAAACTGAAGTGAGTTTGGGGAAATTCGCTTTCTCAATATATTCGCGATCGCAGTTCTAATTGATTTATGCATTGGCTTTGTTTCGTGAATGGTTATTCAGATCTCCTTAAAAAATATGGTGTATACATGATTCTCTCTGTCTATGTTTCAAGGTTTAGATCCCCCCTAGCTCCCCTTGCAAAGAGAATAAATTAAATTTTCTTCTTCCCCCTTTACAAGGGGGATTGAGGGGGATCTCATGAGGCTTTTGACCATAGGAGTTGTCTAAAAATTTTTAGCGGTGTGCTGTTCTACATCAAACTCAAAACGTTGGCTATAGTTAGTTATACCGTAAAGATTAAAGCTGATCGTGGGTTCATCGCCGATCGCTTCGATCTGGTGAATTGCATCAGGCATCAGACAGAGAATATCGCCAGATGTAAGCGTATGTTCTCCTGTTTTTACAAGGCGATCGGGAAATTCCGCACTAGGCGATCGCTGCCAAAAGGTATTTTTCTCTTCGCCATCAATTAGCGCCACGATTCCCCAAGTGGCATGATTATGAATGGACGAAACACGCTGCGGCGACCAAGCGACGGTCTGCACGGTTAGCGCGAAATCTGGCTCATCATAGATCATCTGCACCGACCAACCTGTTTCGCGATCGGGCAAGCCAAAACTGGTCAAAATCCATTCTGAATCATTCAACAATCGGCGCACTAATGGACAGATTTTTTGCAATCGCAAGCGATCGTCTGGTTCTTGCCAGATAATATCCTCAACATCGGAAAGAAATCGATAGAGTCGATAGGGGAAGGGATATTTTGTGAATGAATTTTCTTGTGGATCTTCCCGTAAAGATACAAAGGGAATACATTGGCTTGCATTGGTAACTAACCAGTCCTGCGCGATCGCTTGCTTTGATTCTGTTGATTGCACTAGATTTTCCATCCTTGAATGAAAGCCGCTATAGTCTGAAATATAGATTTATTCTAGTTTAGAGCCAATTTGAAGGTTACAGATGAGTGGCAAGTGACTGTAAGATAAATTTTTAATGAGGGCGTAGATAAAACTGTAAGGTTGCTTTCCACTGAAAATGATCGCGGTAGTTTATCGCTCGAAGAATGTCGTCACAGAGGCAATAAATCGCTACAGTTTCATCATTCATTTTTCTTGCTACTACTCGGCTATTGTCCTTTGTAGCAGCATTTTTTTTGTTACCATAGGTAGCAACTTGGGTTAAATTTATGCGCGTTGTATTTTTTGGAACTCCTGATTTTGCAGTTCCTACTTTAGAAAAGCTTTTATCAGAACCAGATTTTGAAGTGGTGGGTGTGGTGTCACAGCCAGATACTAGGCGCGGTCGCGGTAATCAAGTTACGCCGCCCCCAATCAAAGCAGCAGCGATCGCGCAAAATCCCGATCTGCAAATCTGGCAACCCGATCGCCTTAAAAAAGATCAACAGGTTTTAGCGGAACTGGCGGCAACTAATGCCGATGTATTTGTAGTTGTGGCGTATGGTCAGATTCTCTCTCGAAAGATTTTGAGTATGCCCAAGCATGGCTGTATTAATGTGCATGGCTCGCTCTTACCAAAATATCGTGGGGCAGCACCGATCCAATGGGCGATCGCTAATGGTGAGAATGTGACTGGGATTACGACCATGCAAATGGACGCTGGCATTGATACAGGCGCGATGTTACTCAAAACTGAGTTAGAAATTTTGCCTGAAGATAATACGGATACTTTAAGTACGAAATTGGCGAATTTAGGTGCAGATTTATTAATTGATACTTTGCGCCGTTTAGATACGATCAAACCTGAACCTCAAGATGATACTTTGTCCTGCTATTCACCGATGATTGGGCGCGAGGATTGGCAACTAGACTGGAATCAAGAGGCGATCGCCTTGCATAATCGGATTCGGGCGTTCTATCCCAATTGCTACACAGATTTTCGGGGACAGAGGTTGAAGATTACGAAATCAGAAGTTGTGGAAGTTGAATATAAGTTAGAGGACAATTTAGAAAATATTGGTAAGATTGCCGAAATTCGTAAAGGCAGAGGCTTTGGATTGCAAACTAGCAAAGGTTTATTACTGATTAAAGAAGTGCAACCTGCGGGTAAAAAACTGCAATCGGGTTGGGATTTTGTGAATGGCGCAAGAATCGCGATCGGGGAATCATTTAGCTAAGATTTGTCTAGATCCCCCCCAGCACCCCTTAAAAAGCTACGGTGTACACACAAGTCTGTCTATCTACGTTTGAGGGTTTAGATCCCCCTAAATCCCCCTTAAAAAGGACAGGGCTGTTTCAAGAAAGGGTAAGAGAGGTTCTAAATGAGTAAAGACCACATGGCAGGTATATTGTCAGAAAATCGGTCAATTGCACCTTTTATTGAGTCAAAACCATGAAGCCTAAATACAGAAAGTACCCAAGTCTTGATGATTGATAGATTAATCGGTGCATTCCCTCGTCTCGGCTCCCTTGCGCTCCGCGTGGGTCTGGCACTTCCTTGAGATAATCAATTATGCTTTTACTCATTTTTTGCCTCTTTTGACGCTATTGACTAAAATTATCGCTTAAATACTAGGCTTATGAATACCCTCTATCTTTGTTGGTCACTTACCATTTCTTGAAACAGCCCTGCCCTTAAGGGGGGAAGGGGTTGGGGGATGAGGGCAATTTAGAGTTTGCGTAAGTCCTAAATTTTTCACTTGTGTCTCGCGCTACGCGAAAGACACAAGATATAATCAGAGCGAACGAGATTGGATAAAAACATGGCAGCGATTGGCATCATGACAGCACAGGTGCGTCCCGAACGAGAGGTCGGACAAATCCATGTTTATGACGGATTGGGCAAAGGTAAATCACAGGCCGCTTTGGGTGTGGTCCTGCGATCGCTAGGATTAGGGATGTCGGATACATCACCCTTGGGGACACGAATTTTGTTATTGAGATTTCTCAAGGGATCGGAACGGGAATATGCGGAAGATGCGGCGATTTCGGCATTACAGCAGGGATTTCCCCATTTGATTGATCATGTGCGGACGGGTCGCGCTGAATTTTTTGATGCCGATCATATTACACCCTTCGATCGCCAAGAAGCGGAACGGGGCTGGGCGATCGCCAAGGGAGCAATGGCTTCGGGACTTTATTCCGTAGTCGTTTTAGATGAAATTAATCCCGTGCTTGATTTGGGGCTAATTCCTGTCGATCGCATTGTCAAGGATTTAAAAAATAAACCTGCTCATCTAGAAGTAATCTGCACAGGACGCGGCGCACCGCCAGCCTTAATCGATATTGCCGATCTGCATTCGGAAATGCGCCCCCATGATGAGGCTCATGCTGAAAAATATGGAGTAACGGGGATTGAGATCTATACGGGCGCTGGTAAGGGTAAAAGTACATCGGCGCTAGGGCGATCGCTCAAGGCGATCGGTACAGGCATTAGTCGCGATTTATCTCACCGAGTCCTGATCATGCAATGGCTCAAAGGTGGCGCTGGCTATACCGAGGATGCCGCAATTTCGGCGCTCAAACGGGGCTATCCCCATGTCATCGATCATCAGCGCTGTGGACGCGATGCGATCGTTTGGCGCGGTCAACAGCAGGAAATTGATTGCATCGAAGCCCAACGCGGTTGGGAGATTGCTCAGGCGGCGATCGCATCGGGACTTTATAAAACGATTATTTTGGATGAACTTAATCCCACCGTTGATCTAGATTTGCTGCCCGTAGAACCAATTTGTCAAGCATTACTCAAAAAATCTCGCGATACTGAAATAATCATTACAGGGCGTTGTCTCAATCAACCCGCCTATTTTGATCTTGCCTCAGTCCATTCCGAGATGGTTTGTCATAAGCATTACGCTGAAAAAGGCGTAGATCTCAAACGCGGCGTAGATTTTTAGGATATTTTTACTTTTCAAGCTGTT
>DCSN01000058.1:2581-7530 GCA_002325645.1 Pseudanabaena sp. UBA1465 | reverse complement strand
AACAGCTTGAAAAGTAAAAATATTGGTTCTGTTTTTTCATGGAGGCGATTATTTGACACATTTATTTACGACGATCGCGGCTCTGCGTAATTATTTGCAGACTCAAAAACTTAAACAACTTCAACAAGCAGTGGGGCTGGTTCCCACGATGGGGGCTTTGCACATTGGACATTTGAGCCTGATCGATCGCGCCCGCACCGAAAATGCCTGCGTGGTTGTTAGTATTTTTGTTAATCCTTTGCAATTTGGCGCAGGGGAAGATTTTGGGCGATATCCGCGCACTTTGGAGCAGGATCTGCAAATTTGTGCAACGGCTGGGGTTGATGCGGCGTTTTCGCCCGATCCTAATGAAATGGGGGTAAATGATCCCCAAGTTACACAGGTGATCCCGCCGCCAGAAATGATCAATGTTCTCTGTGGGCGATCGCGCCTTGGACATTTTCAAGGGGTGGGAACGATCGTGGCTAAGCTGTTAAATATCGTGCAACCCGATCGCGCCTACTTTGGCAACAAAGATGGTCAACAACTGGCGATTATTCGGCAATTGGTCAAGGATTTAAATATGCCTGTGGAAATCATTGGTTGTCCAACGGTGCGCGAGCCTAGTGGCTTAGCCTATAGCTCGCGCAATCAATTCTTGTCAGATCGCGATCGCATTTTGGCGGCGCATATCTATCAGAGTTTGCAACAAACCAAGCAACAATTTTTCCTTTGTAAAGATCTTTGTTCACCGACCCAAATCCTTGAAGTCGCCCATAATTATTTAGCTAAGCTACCCGCGATCGACCTAGAGTATATTGAACTAGTTGATGCTAAAACCTTGCAGCCATGCAATCAAATTACCTCTGAAGCAGAGTTAATGCTGGCGATCGCTGCCCGAATTGGAAATACACGCTTAATCGATAATATTTTGCTGAGTCATACTATCACTCCCCGAAAACCGATCATTGCGATCGATGGTCCCGCAGGTGCGGGTAAATCTACAGTTACGAAGCAGGTGGCTAATAAGTTAGGTTTATTATTTTTAGATACTGGTGCAATGTACCGCACTGTCACCCTAGCCGTGTTGCGCGAGGGCATCGATTTACGCAATCATGAAACCGTCCAAGCGATCGCTGCAAAATCAAAAATCCAACTATTTGCTAATCCGATCGCAGGACAGCCGATGCAAGTGCTGCTCAATGGTGAAGATGTCACCACCGAAATTCGCACCCCCGAAGTTACTGCCAATGTTTCGACCATTGCGGCTCAATCCTCTGTGCGGGAGATATTGGTCAAGCAACAACAATTAATCGGACAGGTGGGCGGCGTGGTCATGGAAGGTCGGGATATCGGCAGCCATGTGTTTCCCGATGCCGAAGTCAAGATCTTTTTGACCGCCTCTGCTCAGGAACGCGCTAAACGTCGTCATACTGATTTAATTGCCCAAGGACAGGTTGCCCCCGATCTAGCCACCCTTGAGCAAGAAATTGCTGAACGCGATCGCAAAGACTCCACCCGCGCATCTTCACCCTTGATCCAAGCAAAGGATGCAACTTTAGTAGATACAGATGGTCTAACCATAGAAGAAGTGGTCGCCACCATTGTAAATTTGTATGAAGTCAAGGTACAAAACCTATGAAGCTCCCATCTCTCTCCTCGTTTATGGCTGTCGTTACCAATCAAAACCCGATGAGTGAATTGCGGCGATTTGCGCCGCAATTCACTCATGGAGATTCGCGTCTTCACAAGACTAAGATCGCCAAATTATTTCTAATTTTGTTGCCGATTTTGGCGATCGCCGCAAGTTCATTACCTGCAACCCAAGCCCAAACCAATAATGCTCTGACTATCCGCGCCGATGTGCAGGAAGCCAACTCGATTACAGGGGTAGTCACCGCTACAGGCAATGTCAAAATGACCTATCCCGCCCGACAGATCGATGCGATCGCTGAGCAAGCCCAGTATTTTTCTAAGGAGCAGCGTGTCGTTTTGACGGGTAATGTTTTAATCACCCAAGAAGGGGTCAATAGCATCAAGGCGCAAACTGTTACCTACCTAGTCAGTGAGGGGAAATTTGTAGCCTCGCCAACTGCTAACCAACAAGTAGAAACTATCTACGTTGTCCCCGATCGCGAAGCTGGCAATCCTAACCCAGCCACTTCCACCACGCCTGTCAACCAAATCAAACCAGAATTTAAAAAACAAAAAGTCAGTCCAGCAACGCCTTAAAATAAATCTGCTATTACGCATCATCCCAAATTCTAAACATCGAGCAATGCAAATCGCCCTAGATAACGTTAGTAAAAACTATAACGGTAGACAAGTTGTTCAACAAGTAAGCCTTACCGTTAAACAGGGGGAAATTGTTGGTCTCTTAGGTCCGAATGGTGCTGGTAAGACTACCTCTTTTTACATAGCAACGGGTTTAGTCCAGCCCGATAGCGGGAGTGTTTGGCTTGACCGACAAGATATTACCCGCTTACCGATTCATCGACGAGCGCGGATGGGGATGGCATATCTGGCGCAAGAAGCAACTATTTTTCGACAGCTATCGGTAAAGGACAACCTTTTGCTAGTAATGCAGCAAACTAAAGTCCCTCCCAAAAAGCAAATTCATCGTCTCCGCACTTTGTTAGAGGAATTTCGATTGACTAAAATTGCTGATACGATGGGTATCCAAGTGTCAGGGGGAGAGCGTCGTCGTACGGAAATCGCTAGAGCTTTAGCGGTTGGTGAAGATGGACCTAAGTTTATTTTGTTGGATGAACCCTTTGCGGGGATTGACCCGATCGCAGTTGGTGAAATTCAAACGATTATCAGTAATTTACGCGATCGCAACATGGGTATTTTGATTACCGATCACAATGTTCGCGAAACCCTGTCCATTACCGATCGGGCTTATATCATGCGTGACGGTGAAGTATTTGCCGATGGTTCTAGCCGTGAACTAGCTAATGATCCCGATGTTCGTAAGTACTATCTCGGCGAAAAATTCCATTTTTAGTTTGAAATAAAACTCCAAAACCCTGTAATCTCGATTAGAGTCACCTATTTAGAAATGGCAACTTTACCCACGACTCATCCAAGGAAAAAAGTTACAAAAGTGTCGCAAGGCTGGCTACCGAAACTATCGATCATGGATCGCTATTTAGTCACACAGATGCTCACCCCGTTTTTGTTTGGGGTAGGCGCATTCTCCTCAGTGATTTTAGCGATCGGCTCACTGTTTGAACTGATCCGCCTGATTACCGATTCGGGCTTAAGTGTTTTGATCGCACTCCAAATTTTTGGATACCAAATCCCCGGATTTATGGTCTATTCATTCCCCATGTCAGTCTTACTAGCGACCTTACTTTCCTATAGTCGGATGTCTGGAGATGGCGAGACAACGGCTTTACGCAGTTGTGGGGTAAGCACCTATCGCTTAGTATTACCCGCCCTTGTGCTAAGCCTCTTTGTCACAGGTATGACCTATGTATTTAATGAGGCGATCGTCCCTGCGGCAAATTGGCAGTCGCGCAGTACATTGCGGGCTGCTCTCAACCAAGAAAGTCTTCAGTTTAAAAAACAAGATATTGTTTATCAACAATATGGTGAGGTGACTGAAGAGGATGGTACAACAAGGCAGGGGTTAATTCGCAGCTTTTATGCCCGCAGCTTTGATGGCAAAGAAATGCGTGGGCTAACGGTTTTAGATTTTTCGGAAGGTCAAATTCAACAAATTTTATCAGCCGAATCAGCGATTTGGTTGCCCGATCAAGATGTCTGGAAATTTAGCAAAGGGACAACCTATATAGTTGGTCCTGACGGCAATTATCGCAGTATTCTTCGCTTTGATGATCAAAATCTCAAACTGCCTCGAGCGCCTCTGGACTTAGCCCAAGAGCAACGCAGCCCCGAAGAAATGAATATTGCGGATATTCGCCGTAATATCGCGTTGTTAAGTCAGTCTGGCAATACCAAAGAGATTCGTAAGCTCGAAGTCAGACTTGAACAAAAATATGCCCTACCTTTTATCTGTGTAGTGTTTGCGATCGTTGGTGCATCTTTGGGAATGCGTCCCCAAAGAACTGGGGCAGCGATCGGATTTGGCTTGAGCGTCTTAATTATTTTTGGTTATTATTTACTATTGTTTATCTGTGGCGCTTTAGGGCAAGTCGAGTTTCTGTCACCTCTAGCGGCGGCTTGGATGCCCAATTTAATCGGCGTTACGGCTGGGTTTATTATTCTTGCCCGCGTTGCCTAGAAAAAGAAGAGCAACCAATAAAAACTTTAAAAGCGTTGCAAAGCAACGCTTTTAAAGTTTTTATTGGCTCGGATTTAAGCGCAGGGCGCTCTAGGACAAGACTTGCAAAGCTAAATGAAAGGCTGTGATTGATTTAGCATCAAGGCTAGTATCAGCACTCTGCGATCGCAGTAAAGCTTCAATCTCTTCACGACTGAGCAGAACTACTTCTATCTCTTCATCTTCATCTTGAGCAGGAGGATGTTCGAGCTTAGTGAGATCTTGCGCTAGATAAGCATGGATCACCTCATCGGAATAACCAGGGCAAATGTAGAAGCCGCCGAGGTATTGCCATTTGCTTGCCCTATAGCCTGTTTCCTCTTCGATCTCCCGTTTAATCGTCACGCCATGATCTTCTCCAGCCTCCAGCGTTCCCGCAGGGAATTCTAATAAATAGCGCTGAATCGCAAATCGATATTGCTTAACTAACACAAACTTACCATCAGCAGTTACAGGAACCGCCATCCCTGCCCCTGGATGTTTGATATAGGAATATTCGCCAATTACGCCGTTGGGTAATTTGATGCGATCGGTATGAAAGGAGAACTTGCTGCCATGATAGCTGAGCCGATTTTGGAGGATTTGCGAGGGTGTAATATCTGACATGAAGATTTTTGTTAACTGATTCCAATTTATTTTAATCTATACAGTTTACAGCACAAATAAATTTTGAAAGCGCGGC
>DCSN01000058.1:0-2541 GCA_002325645.1 Pseudanabaena sp. UBA1465 | reverse complement strand
GCCGCGCTTTCAAAATTTATTTGGATTTTAATTTATTACAAAGCACTGGATTTGAGTTTTAACCAAGGGTAAAACACTACATTACATTTTGTGTAGTAATTAATCAATTCATTCAATAAATCAATCACTGCTCTGCAAAGCTAGGTAAATCAACTAGCAAAACAAGCTATTTAATAATTTGACAGAGGAAACTAATCATGAGTTTACAAGAACGTGCCAAGGCTGCTGCCAAGGATATTGAAGGCAAGGTTGAAGAGGCTGTAGGCAATATTACTAATGACTCTGGCAAACAGGCTGAAGGCAAAGCTAAACAAGCTGAAGCACATATTCGCAATGCAGCCGAGGACATTAAAGACAAGGCTAAAAGCGTTGCTGAAGATGTAAAAGAGAAAGCTAAAGATGTTAGAGATGCTATTAAATAAATAGTTGATTGCTCGATGATTACTTGAAATATTTTAGTAATTTAATTGCAAATAAATTAAATTTAGATCACTTTAAGTTTTCATCGAATACTATTTGCAACTATCTATATTTTAGATAGATATATGTTTGTAATGTATATCTATCTAAAACCGCAAAATTTATACACAGTTCAAAATTACTGTAGTTGTCTATATCTTTTTCTGAGCAAAGATTCGTATCTAATAAAATTTTATGGTGATTAATATGACTTCAAGGATTTACAGGTCTTTATTGACCGTTGGCTTAACTTTACTCATTTCATTTACTGTAGTATTTGGAATTCCTATCAACAATAGTTGGGCATCAGCTTCATTTACTCCGATCGCTTCGATAGAAAGAGTGAAAGCAGGTGCGAAAGCTCTTGAAGGTAAAACTCAAGAAGCGATCGGTAATCTGACTGGTAACGCTAAGGATCAAGTTATTGGTAAAGCTAAACAAGCTGAAGCTGACGTTAAAAATGCGACTGAAGATTTTAGAGATCGCGTGAATCTGCCAGAAAGAGTGAAAGCAGGTGCGAAAGATCTTGAAGGTAAAACTCAAGAAGCGATCGGTAATCTGACTGGCGATCGCAAAGATCAGATGGTTGGTAAAGCCAAGCAAGTGGAATCAAAGACCCGTAATTTGATAGAAGATGCAAAAGACAAAGTTCAAGAATTGTTTGAATAAATTAAATACTGATGTTATGTGGAAGTTTCTAAGACCCTCACCCCTATCCACTCTCCCCAAGGGCGAGGGGAACAAGAATTTCACGGATTTTGCTCCCCCTCTCCCAGAGAGGAGAGGGGGCTGGGGGTGAGGGCAATCTTCCTTCCACGTAACATCAGTTAAATAGTCTGTATTTTTTTAATCTACATCAAGATGCAGACTACTTTTCCCGCAGAAATAAGCATCTTTTCATAGCTAAGGGGTGGACTTGCGCCGCTAATCAACGCCCATTCACCCTCTTAGCTGCTTTCCCTATTACTAAGGATATAACTTCATGAACTTTATTTGGTTTATTTTGATTGGTTTAGCTGCTGGCTGGTTAGCAGGGCAACTAGTTAGAGGCGGAGGATTCGGATTAATTGGAGACATCATTGTTGGTGTGATTGGTGCATTACTTGGTGGTTTCCTTTTCTCTGCACTAGGTTTATCTGGTGGTGGTGGGTTGCTTGGTAGTTTGATTGTTGCCACGATTGGCGCAATTGTTCTTCTATTTGGACTACGCCTGATCAGGTCGGCTTAAATACAACGGGATTCTCATAATTAGGATTAAAAATCATGTCAGAAGAAATTGATAGAGAAGTTACAAGTAAGAAAGTAACATCATTGCCCAACAATTCTATGAATGGAAGTAGAATCTCTGAGCAACGTACAACCAAAGTCGCTAATGACGTTAGTGGAAATGGTTTGGTAATTATTGGATTACTAGCTTTGGCTATTGGTGCAGGCGCGATCGCCTATTTTGTGAATTATCGCCCAGCCCCTACACCTGTACTAATTCCTAATGCCACCGACACGGTAAAAGAGAATAAGTCAACGGTGATCGAACGAAACAATACAACTATTAGAGAAGTTAGTCCCGCGACACCTGAGCCTACTCCCACGGTTGAGATTAATGTCCCTGTGACGATTACACAGCCTCCTGCGGCGGCTCCTGTACCTGCTCCAAGGGTAACTACGCCAATGGCGACGACAGCACCTCAACCAGTCGCTCCAACTGCTACTCCACAAGTAACAACTCAGCCACAAACATCCACTCCCTCACCAAAGTCTGGTAACTAAAGATAACGTGAGTTCGGAATCAGCCATGAGATCAATCTCATGGCTTAAAGCTAAAATCCGTTGAAACGGGTTAAGAACGATTTTAAGAAATATTTCAGTCAGTTTTAACTGACTTTAGGGATTTGCGAGAAAATAAAATACCAATCCAGATTTTTCAGAATCGGTGGGGCGGCTTTGCCGCCCCACCGATTCTGGCTTTATATTTGCTACTTTATTAAGTCGCAAGGCTCTTAGCTTCGCAGCCCAGAACTTCAGTTCTTGGTTGGCTTTTAGTCGAAAAATTTAGCCAGAACTGAACATAAAGATAGGTAGCGC
>DCSN01000252.1:18176-23404 GCA_002325645.1 Pseudanabaena sp. UBA1465 | reverse complement strand
TAGGGCATACCCAAATTTCTACGCCTGGGTCGAGTTCGACCTCTGCTATTTAGATTTAGGTCTATCTGGTAAGTTGTCTCGCTGAATCAGGAATCCCCGTCACAGAGCGTGCGGGGATTGTCAAAACTAATTGAGATATTTAGCAACTTCCTCAACCGTAATTGGCTCAGTAGAAACGCTAGGAATATCAACCACAATTAGAAATCCTTCGACTTTGCCCTTACCAACAGTAGTTAAAGCATCAAGAATTTTGGGCATATCTGCTTTTAGTAAGTTGCCGCGATTATCGTAAAGCTCGATCGCCGAGAGGCATCCCAAAGCCGCATTCCAATTAAAATATTTAGGATTGACGACTTTATCTTTATTGCGGAAGAAATCGATCGCCGCGCCACTGCCATGAATCCGAAACAGCGATCGCCCGACATTCCCTGCCCAATAGCTTTGCTGGATTGGTTGATAATTGCGCCATGTGGGCGGCAAGAGCGCTTGATAGTCTGGGAGATTGCCAGTGAATTTTCCTTTCTGATTTGGTAAAAAAGCTTGAACTCCATCCTCAAAAGGTGCGAATAGATTCACTAATGAAAATTGTCCATAGGCATGGAAAAATTCATCGTCAGGTTGTAAGGAAACGCCTTCCATTCGATAAACGCCCTGCGGTGTGCGCCCATTGGTAAAATACCAATCAAGATTTCGTAATGATTGCAGTAATAGAGGTGCTGACCAAAGTTGATTACCTTGTTTTAGAAATTTTCCATTGCGATCTTTGATTAGTGCCAAACATAAAACATCGCGATTGGGGCGACATAGCACATACATATGCGCTTGTTGCGGTGTAACTTGCCATTTTAATAAATCAGTAAGATTGGGAATTGTGGCGACTTGACTAGACTTTTGCGAAGTTTGCAAATTGCTTTGAAGAGTTTGGAGCGTTGTTCGCAAATGGATATCTTGTTGCCAATTGGGAAATCGTTGCTGTATTTTTAAAGCAAGTTTGGTAAATTGCTCCTTACTAAGGCTATGAGCAGGATCGGTGGACTTAGATAAAGCGGCGAGAGATAGAGCCACCCATTGCGAGTCGCTGCTGTTATTAACGGTGCGCAAAAAATATGGTTTGAGTTTGCCATATATTTCAGGTTTGAGGGTATATAACTCTAGTCCCACCTGCATGGCTGTATCAATAATCCCTTTTTGCGGATCGGTGAGATTAGCCTCGGTCGTCATTTGTAAAACATTGGCAAGAGCTTGTACCGCATAATCTTGATCAGGGGCTAAAACCCCGATCGCCCATAATGAGTCTTGCCAATGGGTCGCGTTACGATCGATGACAGGATATTTTTGGAGATCAAATCGACGTGGATCTGCTTTTTTTTGCTGGTCTTGGATTTGATCATTACGAGCAGTCTCCGTGGCTTTGGGCTGATAGATGCGAATTGGTGGTGCTTGAGCCTGAGCTATTTGGGGTGTAGTGATGGTCAGGGAAACCGCGATCGCTGCCAAAGCACTAGATAGGGTTTGCATAAATTATTTGCATAAATTATTTGCACAACAAATAGGGAGAGCGCTAACGCTCTCCCTATTTTAATATGGAGCTAAGGGAACTCGAATCCCTGACCCCCTCAATGCCATTGAGGTGCGCTACCAACTGCGCTATAGCCCCGAACAAGCTAAATTATTTAGCTTGTCTATAATCGCTTAAATTGGTTTTAATGTCAAATGCGATCGCCAAAAAAAGATAGCTATAGCCACTTGCATTAGGACAAATCAAAACCCAGAAGAGAGAGACGGCGCTTCGCGCCGTCTCTCTCTTCTGGGTTTTATGTTTGGCTACAGCTATACAAAAAAAAGATAGTGGCAGCACGCAGTGCTGCCACTATCTTCTAGGGGTAATACCGAAGAGGCACACGGTAAAATAAAAAAACAGATTATTTGCGGCACGGCTCCGCCGTGCCGCAAAACTACTAAATTTAAACTATATGTCAGATGCCGTCAGCAAACCATTAACTACCCGTGAGCGCTACCTTATTTTTGTGGAACGCATAATCCTCAATATAAATAACGGTAAATTGCTTTCTAAAGAACACGTTTATCGGATTCTTAGCGAAAGTCTTGAATCGGGGACAGGGGAAATATTTGAGAGGGCGATCGCTGAACATAGCGATATTTTGCAAGGGATTTTTGATGCTCAAACCGATGTCGTGAAGCAAGCAAAGGCTACTCAAAATCTCCGTGCTATGAAAATCCTTAAGGATGCGTGGGAGCAGTGGCAAAAAAATTATCAGGTGCAGGATACCTGTGCTAGAGGTTTACAGAAAATATTAGATGCCGATGCACAGGAACGTTTAGCAACTTTAATTCAAGTACTTGACCCCAATTATGCCCCTGTTTTTGAACGTCAGCATTTACAAATCCTTGCTCAATCTTTACAAAAATCTGCTGAAACTCTGGCCGATGATTCTGAAGCGTTTCAATTGCGCCAATTTGCGATCGGATTGAATCGTGGTTTAGCATCCTTTGATCTTTTGGAGGGTTCTCTGGTTAGTTGGTTGTACGAGGCGCAGCGACAGGTCGGCTTTGAACGCGCCAAGGTTGCAGGTCCTTGGCATAGTTGGGCGCAACAAAGTACGAGTCCTTTGCCTAAGGAATTATTTGCAGGACAGGCGCTCAATCAATCAGCCGCCGCGATCGCCCAATCTCAAAGAAGCATCGATCTTAGTGCTTGGGTGGAGTTATCGATTCTTTTACGATATTTGCAAGATGGATTGGTGCGCTGGTTTGATCAGCAACCCTACGATGCGAAGGCAGGGCTACATATGACGGGGATTACCTTTGTCGCCTTTGCGATGATCTGGGGTGAACTAAGCAGTGGCTTCCAAAATGCATCTCAATTATCGGAATGCGATCGCCAATATTTTGCCAAAATTTGCTTCCGTTTAAGTCTACAAACCTTGCGAACCTTTGCTCAAAGGGAAAATTTTCCTCTGTATGGCGGCGTATTTGCCTCCTTCTCAGGAGAAAGCTTTCGCGAAACCATTAATTATCTCGATCAACCTCTCAAAGAGTCTGAGAATACCCAAGAAAAAGCGCGAATTCTCACGGTGTTAGGTTATTCTCAAGCTTGGATGGGGCATCATGATCAGGCGATCGCTCTGCATCAAGAGGCGCTCAATCTTGCCCGTGAGGTGGGCGATCAACGGTGCGAAATTGCGAATCTCAATCATCTTAGTCGCATTAGTCTTGTTCAAAAGGATTTCAGTACCAGTGAATCTCAAGCCCAAAGAGCCGTGATTTTGGCGCGACAAACTGGCGATCGCCAAGGTGAGGCAAATGCCTTAGCAAATCTTGGCTACAGTGAGGTGATGATCGCTAGACAGCAGGAAAATGTTACTCCTGAAGAAATGGAAACTCCGATCAATCATTTGGAGCGTGGGCAGAAGTTGTCTGAGAAATTGAATGATTTGCAAAATCAGGCGCTTTGCTGGGTGGGTTTGGGAACTGCCTATATTGCGATCGAGCAGCCCAGTCAGGCGCAAATTCATTTAGAGAAGGGTTTAGCTCTGACTCAGCAGATCGGCGATCGCGATCTCCAAGCCCTTTGCCATGCCTACCTCGGCGAATCCTTCTATCAACTTCATCAATGGGAAATTGGAACCTATCATGCTTGTTTGGGAATGTATCTTTTAGAACAGCGTCAGAGCAAAGCATGGCAACAGTCGGCGGCTTTGGTGGTGATTTTGCGAGGTAAATTAGGTGCAGAGAATTTTGCTAATCTTTTACAACAACTGCGATCGCAATTTATTGCGGTGATTGGTGTGGATGGCTTTGATCATTTACCAAATTTGATTGATCAATGATTATTGAGATACCCGCTATGCGGGTATCTCAATAATTTGAACTTCAAGACAACGCTATATATAAATATAATCACTGATGTTATGTGGAACGAATATCGCCCTCACCCCCCAGCCCCCTCTCCCATTAAGGGAGAGGGGGAGTAAGACAATTTCTTGTTCCCCTCTCCCCTTTTGGGAGAGGGGCTAGGGGTGAGGGTCTTGAGAACTTCCACGTAACATCAATAATCACTGAAAAAATATTAAATAATGCTCCCTCCTTTCATTGTTTTAGACCCAATCCTCCAAGACTGGTTACGCGAAGATATCGGACGCGGCGATCGCAGCACTAGCGGTTTATTTCCTGATGGTAATGCGCCGATTGGTAAGGCGGTATGGACTGCTAAGGCTGATGGCGTGGTGGTTGGCTTACCGATCGCGGCGAGGGTATTTCAATTGCTGGATCAGTCGGTAAATTTTGTGGCGATCGCGCAGGATGGTCAACCTGTGCGATCGGGCGAAATCATTGCCGAAATTACGGGCAGTCTCGCCACATTGCTGATGGGGGAACGGGTTGCTTTAAATATTGTGATGCGCCTATCGGGAATTGCAAGTACAACGGCGGATTATGTTAAGGCGATCGCCAATACAAAAAGTCATCTGGTGGATACGCGCAAAACTATTCCTGGAATGCGCCTATTAGAAAAATATGCGACCTTTACGGGCGGCGCGATTAATCATCGCTATGGTTTGGATGATGCGGTCATGCTCAAGGATAATCATATTGCGGCGGCGGGAGGCATTACGGAAGCAGTGCAACGGGTACGCGCAAATATTCCCTTTACTACATCCATTGAAGTGGAAACAGAATCACTCATTCAAGTTAAGGAAGCGGCGCAACTCAATCTTGATGTGATCATGCTCGATAATATGCCAGTGAAAGTTATGCGGGAGGCGATCGCCCTGATCCGCCATCATAGCCCCCATACCAAAATTGAAGCTTCGGGAAATATTACGATTGATACGATCGCTCAAGTTGCAGAGCTAGGCGTGGATTATATTTCTACTTCGGCAATGGTCACGCGATCGCCTTGGCTAGATATCAGTATGCGAATTAGTTCCTAATAAACCCAAAACCAGAGCGTGGGTCGCCTGCGTAGCGGCCGACTCACGCTTCTTAGTTTTAAGGTTACTTCTGCTCAACAAATCTGTATAGCGATCGAAGTCGATATTCAAAATGGAACTTTAGCGATCGCGGCGGGAATTCTCAACAATCAAGATATGGCTATCCCTGCGGCAATTTATAGTCTATTTATGTATCTCACTGGATTTACTGCCATTCTTTACAGCAAATTTTTGAAGAAAGCCCCCGCATCAGTTTACAGCGCTTTGCGCTCAAAT
>DCSN01000252.1:8650-18079 GCA_002325645.1 Pseudanabaena sp. UBA1465 | reverse complement strand
GTTTGATCGACAATTGCTGTAAGTAAATATAGTGTAAAACCAGAGATGGTGGCGGCGCAAAGCGCTGTAATTTGCTTAGCTATAGCTATACTGAAAACAAGTAGCTACAGGAGCGTGATCCATGAGCCTTACAATTACAGATGTAGTCTTGTCACCATTACCTACGGAAAATATCGATATCTACGATCAAGACTATTGTTTGTGGGTTGAAACGATGATGCAGCTTTTGCGAGAAGGTAAGTTCAATCAACTTGATATTCCTAATTTATTAGAAGAACTTGATGATATGAGTGGGAGTCAAAGAGATGCCCTTGAGAGTAATTTAGAAATAATTTTGATGCATTTATTAAAATATTGCCATCAGCCACAGTTGCGATCGCGCAGTTGGCTATTAACGATTTTTGAACATCGCCATCGCTTAAGAAAAGCCTTTAAACCTAGTCCTAGTCTACAATGCTACTATCAAGAAGTATTTCCAGAATGTTATCAAACGGCTCGCAAAATGGCATCTATTGAAACGGGTTTACCTATATCTGATTTTTCTGGGATTTTTCCCTTTACACCAGAACAAGTTTTAGATATAGACTATTTGCCAGAGTAAAACAAAAATAGGAGGGGGGCGCGAATCCTACTCTCTAGATCACTATCAAAACCAGAAAATAATGGAATATGCGATCGATTTTGGGACAAGTAATACGGTTGTTGCGAGAATTAATGAAAAGGGAGAGATTGCAACTGTCAAATTAACAGACTATAGCAGTTTGATCGCGGACAATCCGCCCTTAATTCCTAGTTTTGTGTATGTGCAGGATGCAGTTACAGAAAAGGTTTTAATCGGTCAAGAGGTTAGCGATCGCGGTTTAGATAGTAAAAATATCAAAGGCGAACAGCGATTTTTTAAAGATTTTAAAAGGGCGATCGGTTCTCAGGTATCGATGTTTGTACCAGAACTTGATGGGCGTGAAGTGGAATTTGAATTCGTGGGTGAATGGTTCTTAAAGGGAATAATTGATCGTTTACCTGATGTGGATTCACTGATTTTTACGGTTCCCGTTGATAGTTTTGAGTCCTATCGCAACTGGTTAGGAGAAGTTTGTGAAAAGCTAACCGTTAATCAGGTGCGAATCCTTGATGAACCGACCGCCGCCGCATTGGGCTACGGCATTAATGGCGGTGGTGAAACTCTATTAGTAGTAGATTTTGGTGGCGGCACATTAGATTTATCGTTAGTGAAATTAGCTTTTGTGCAACCAGAAGCCGATCAACCTAAATCGCCCTTAGGTTTCTTGTTGAAATGGGGCGATCGCATCATTAAAAACACTTCCGCCTCCAATAATCAAAATTCACAAATCGCCAAAGTGCTGGCAAAAACTGGACAAAATCTAGGTGGTATTGACATTGACAATTGGATTGTTGATTACTTCCATCGAGAGTTAGGAATCCCCAAAAATTCTCTCATCACTCGGTTAGCAGAAAGAATCAAAATCGCGCTCTCTAGCACCGAATCTACTACAGAAGTTTATTTCAATGATCAAACTTTTGAGTCCTACGAGTTAACTTTGACGCGATCGCAGCTAAATCAAATTCTCGAACAACATAAATTTTTTGCAAATCTCGATAGCGCTCTAGATCGGGTTCGACAACAAGCAACCCGTCAAAATTTTGATTTAGAAAAGATTGATGCTGTGTTGTTAGTCGGTGGTACTTCCCAAGTTCCTGCGGTGAAAGAATGGGCTTTAAGACATTTCCCCTTAGAGAAAGTGAAGGCTCATAAACCCTTTGAGGCGATCGCCCACGGCGCTATTGCTCAAGGTTGGGAACTCAAGGACTTTCTCTATCACAGCTATGGTGTGCGCTATTGGGATAAGCGCTACAAAAAACATAACTGGCATAGGATTATTAAATCAGGTGAAACCTATCCCTTGGCTAAGCCCGTAGAAATCACCCTCGGTGCATCGATGCCCGATCAGCCCAGTATTGAGCTAGTCATCGGTGAGTTAGGCGAAATGAATGTGGAGGTATATTTTGAGGATCAGCGACTTGTTACCCGTGTTTTAGATGGGAAGCAAGTGGCAGTACAGATTCTCAATGCCAAGAGTCAGGCGATCGCCAAGCTTGATCCCCTTGGACAAACAGGCCGCGATCGCATCAAGGTCTTCTTTCAAGTTGATGAAAAGCGGACTTTGAGGATTACGGTTCTAGATTTATTAACTAAGCAAAATTTGTTAGAAGATATGTCTGTGGTGCAGTTAGTCTAGTGTTTAACTGCTGCTATGAGATTATCAATGAAAACTCCATATCCCTTTGGGCAATAGTTTTTAATGGTTTTTAAATTTTCGGACTGACAAAGCAAATAGAAGCCCAAATATTCAAAAATCAATAGGATTGCGTATGTTATACAATACTAAAGCTTTTCTAATGGTCGAGTTTCAGATATGCAAGTTTGGGTATTGCTGTTTAACGCCAACACTGACAATGAAGGCATTTATACTCTAGAAATTGAAGGTAATAATATCATCGTCGCCTTCGAGCAGGAGGATGATGCAATTCGTTACGCAGGTTTACTGGAAGCACAGGATTTTCTGTCGCCAACAGTGGAACGTATTGACAGTAAAGATTTGGAAGAATTTTGTAAAGAAGCCAACTATGACTTAAACATCGTACCGACTGATGCTTTGTTGGTTCCTCCTGAGAAAAATGTTGATAAAACTGACTGGGATAGCGATCGCGAAAAAACCCAGCCCAATCTAGATGATCTAGAAGATGAAATTGAGGTAGAAGATCCCGTAATTGCCATGATGCGCCGCCGCCTAGAAAATTTACTGTAGCTGGTGGCTATATTTTAGGCAACAGGTAAATAATCAGGTAAACATTTATGACGGCTGAACTTACTTCTAATCCTTTAACCAATGCGATCGCCAAATTTGAGCCAAACCCTGAAAATGAGGGCTGGTTTAATTACGCGGTTCATGTCTATCCTCACCATACCGATTATTCGGGTGTGGTTTGGCATGGTTCCTATATCAATTGGATGGAAGAGGCGCGGGTGGAATGTCTACGAACTGTGGGCATGAGCTTTGAAGAATTAGTCTCCGCAGGTGTTGATTTGCCTGTAGTAGAAATGTCGCTGCGCTACCATCGCTCGGCGCGGATGGGTGACAATTTGCTGGTCATGACCAAGTTGGTGACAGATAAAGTCCGTCTGAACTGGGAATATCAAATTCGCACCGAAACAGATCTATGTGTAACAGCAGTGGTTACGCTTGTGGCGGTAGATTTTGAGAAGCGTAAGTTATTGCGATCGCTGCCAAGCTCCCTAGAAGGGGCGATCGCTAAACTAACAGGATCTTGAAATGGGATCTACGCTTAGCGTAGATCCATTAGTTTTTAAATGAGGAAATCAATAAAATCATGGCAGATTGGCAAGTAATCGCAGGCGGCGTGACCGCCGCAAAAGGCTATAAAGCCGCAGGTATCACCGCAGGACTCAAACCATCGGGCGCTCCTGACCTCACTCTCATTGCATCGGATGTACCCGCGATCGCCGCAGGTGTGTTTACTAAGTCCTGTGTCAGAGCCGCCTGCGTCGATTTCAACCGCGAAGTATTAGCCAAAGGCAGCAAGGTCAGCGCCATTCTTTGTAATGCGGGACAAGCCAATGCCAGTACAGGAGCAGCAGGTTGGCAAAATGCCGTGGAATGTGCCGCCCTAGTCCAACAAGCCTTAAATACTGAAGACGGGGTTTTAGTCGCTTCTACGGGGGTAATCGGTAAGCAGCTACTCATGGACAAAATGAGGGCAGGAATTACCAAAATTGCAACCTTGATTTCCCCTGATGGTGGCGAAGATGCCTCGCGATCAATCATGACGACTGATACTGTGCCTAAAAGTATCGCCCTAGAAACCATGATTGATGGTCATCCCGTCAGAATTGGCGGCATCTGTAAAGGTTCAGGCATGATTCACCCCAATATGGCGACGATGCTGGGATTTGTTACCTGTGATGCTGGCGTAGAGCCGAAGCTATGGCAAACGATGCTGTCGCGCTCCATTGACGCAAGCTTTAACCAAGTCACCGTTGATGGCGATACCAGCACCAATGACATGGTATTAGCGCTGTGTAATGGTCAATCGGGCATAACTATCGATGACGAGAATTCCCCTGCGGCTCAGCAATTACAGTCCATGCTGCAAGAAGTCTGCATGAGCTTAGCCAAGGCGATCGCCCGTGATGGTGAAGGCGCAACCTGCATGATCGAGGTAAATGTCACAGGTGCATCTAGCACCGAGGCGGCTCGCCAAATTGCCAAAACCATTGTGGGTTCATCCTTGGTCAAGTCGGCCGTCTTTGGTAATGATCCTAATTGGGGCAGAATTGCTGCTGCCGCAGGGCGATCGGGTGTGGATTTCAATCAAGATCTGTTGAATATCCAACTCGGTGATTTTGTGATGATGAAGGATGGCACACCGCAGGAATACGATCGCCAAGCCGCCAGTGACTACCTCAAAAATGACACCGTAATCATTAATGTTGGCGTAGGTGATGGTCTTGGCAATGGTACAGCGTGGGGCTGTGACCTCAGCTATGATTACGTCAAGATTAACGCCGAATACACGACATAAAAAAGAACATTCCCCTAGGGGAATGTTCTTTTTTATATTTAAAAATTAATGATCATAAGATCACATATTAGGGTTATAATGACAAAGCCTTGCGGGGGTGTGGCGGAATGGTAGACGCTACGGACTTAAAATCCGTTGACTGTAAGGTCGTATGGGTTCAAGTCCCTTCACCCCCATCTTACTTTTGCCCTCTCTGACTAATTTCTAACAATTTCTAAACCTCTTTAAACAGGGTCAGAAAGGGTTAGAAGCGGTTAGAGAGGGTACAAATTTTAAGCCAACTTTAAGCCGAGCTATTTTGGCGGCATAGGTCGATACCATGCAAAAGCGGCGGCGTTGTCGCGAGTCCAGTTGAGTTTGGGTGATCGCATTCATGATCACTTCACTGGTCAACTCGCTATTTTGAGGCAATCTTTTTAGCACTGCAAAATAATCTTTCTCCCATGTCGTCTCGCTTTTGGGGTTTCTTTGCCGCCGAGTGAAATAATCTTTTTCAAAGTCTGCCAATAGCGTGGCGACGGTGGTGACATTTTGGGCGATCGTTACACAGGGTTGCCAATCGAATTCTTTGCAGGCAAGTAATGCACCAATTTTTCTTGCTTCCGCTTCCGCATAGGAAACGCCTGCACCATTGGCATTAATTCCCAAGCTAATTCTTTGCTGGGGTAGTTTTACCCGATGAAGAATGTGCATTGGTTTACCATAAACCTAAGCCATCTCAGCTTTTGCAATTAGAGGATAGCCTTGATGGGGAAGATGTTATTCCTAATTTTAGCTCAAGTCAAAGTATCAGGATCAACTCCAAGTTCACGCAACTTTGCTGCGAGTATTTCTGCCTTTTGACTTTCTTTCTCTACCTGTTCAGAACTCCATAATAACAACTTGCCAGAGCGATCGTACCAACGTAACCAGTTGATGGATTGTCCCAGTCTGGTTCCAGACCAAATCCCTAGAAATAGTTCTAATTCAGGAATCCAAATTTGTCCTTGAGTATTGGCTTCTTGCAGTACATAACGATCATTTTGTAAGCAGCGTACTTCTAAATTTGGGACAGCAGGATCGTAAATAACATAGGTTGGAACTTGCAAAATCCTTTCGTAGAAATACAACTTGCCATAGGGAGGCGTTGCCCTGATCGAAAGCTCACCTCCCTCTGTTTCTGAGAGAAATTCCATCGCGATCGCCACAGGCTCACCTTCTAGATTAGGGGTGTAACTGCGTCGAGTAAATTCTCCGCCAATGGGATAGACCCTAGGCACATAGAACCAATCAGGGGCTTTGACGATAGTGCGTGAATTGACGGAGGCAACCAAACCAAAGTTAGACCCAATCAGCATTTTTGGCTGAATTAGTCCTGCTGCTCCTAAGGCATCGGTCAGCGCCGCCGCCAAAATCGGTTGTTGAATATTTTCCACAGGATCATCAGGTAATACAAAGTCGGCGGGTAAAGCTTCCCAAGTAATATTTGGCTCGACTTTTATGGGTGAGACTTGGAGAACCATAGAATGACCTCGACCGCAAAATCCAAGTGATTTGCTTTGTTTAGTATAGCGTTTCCTCTCTTGGCAAGGGGCTTAAGCCCCTTGTTCTCGATTCCTGTTCAATTTTGAGGACACCTCAAAATTGACTAAATTTGAGCAGCCAACCGATCGCCGCACCCACAATCACCAACCAAGCCGAATTAAATTTGGGAAATTTTAGAAGAATCGCCAAACTGGCGATCGCCACCACAATTGTCCAAATATCAATCAAAGTTTCACGTCCTAATTCCCATGCGACGGCTGCCATCAATCCAATGGAAGCGGCATTTACGCCATCGAGAAAACCTCCTGTCCAAGGTGATTTGCGTAATTGGGAGACAAAGGGATTAATGACAGGAACGAGAATAAATGCTGGTAAAAAGATGCCAATTGTGCCAGCGATCGCGCCTAGATTTCCTGCGACGAGATAACCGATAAATGTCGCCGTTGTAAATAAAGGACCGGGAGTAAACTGCCCGATCGCCACAGCATCTAACAACTGTTGGGAAGTCAGCCAATGGGTGCGATCGACAAACTCTTGCTGCACAAAGGCTAATAATACATAACCACCACCATAGAGAACGGAACCAATTTTCAGAAAACTGAGAAATACGGCTGTCCAAGTTTTGGGATGGGTTTCGGCGGCGATCGCGCCTAAAGGGAAAAAGGAAAAGGGAAAAAGGAAAATTGAGAGGGATTGAGAATTTCTTTTAGATAAATTACGCACCAAACTAACTGCAACACCAGCCCCCAACATCAGCGCAATTTCATTGATTTTGAGAAAATATAGAATTACAACTAAAATTCCTGCGCTCCAAGTTGGAATATTTTTTAATGCTGATTTTCCTAACTTCCATAAAGCTTGAGCAATAATCGCTATAATTACAGGTTTGACTCCGTATAGCAGCCAACCAACCGCAGGCACGGTTTGATATTCCACATAAATAGCCGCTAATCCCCACACCAACAACATCGCAGGAATAATAAAACAAGCTCCCGACACGATCGCCCCTTGCCATCCTGCTTGCTCTAAACCCACATGAATTGCTAACTCCGTCGAGTTGGGGCCGGGGATTAAGTTGCTGATGCTCAACATATCCAAAAGTTTTTCGCGACTGAGCCAACGACGATTTTGGACTACTTCCAAATCAATCTGAGCAACATGGGCGGCTGGTCCACCAAAGGCGATCGCCCCAAGTTTCGCAAAAACTACAGCGAGATCCCATAGTGAAGTTTTTGGTGGCAACTGAGTTTCTGGAGTTTGCTCGTCCAATAAAATTTCTGGATCTTGATCTGGTTTTGTATACTCAGGCATATTTTCTTTTAATTATGTGCGACATACTCAAATCAATCTGCAATTAATAAAGCCTCGATCAGATCAAGTGTTGATAGAGTTCCAGCAAGCCTAAAAACTCTTGCAATACTTAACTTTGATGAGCATACACAAAGCTCTATACTTTTTGTAGGTATCCCAGAATACTAATCAGCTTTTGCCTAAACTTTGCCCAACGATGGATATGGTAGATTCGCTCAAGTCTTCACAAGTCAAGTCTTCACAAATACAGCAGTTGTCAACCTTGGATAGTTCTTCTTCAGTGCTAGGCTGTCACTCTGAGCCGATGTTTTACTACTTTGCCTATGGCTCCTGTATGTGTCCTGTGGATTTGAAGCGAACATTAGGCGAGGCGACTCACAACTATGTGGTGGGGGTAGCGCGTTTAAGTGGATACAGGCCTGGGTTTTATTACCGATCGCCCCATCGTGGTTGTGGTTGCCTAGATATTGTCAAAGATCCTAATTCCTATGTGGAAGGCGTTTTGTATCGCTTACCGATGCGCCTCAGCGATCGCCTAGATATTCGAGAGGATGTCTCGCGGGGTGGTTATCAGCACGAACTGATCACCGTCTCTGTTGATCAAAAAGTCTATGCCAATGTGAGAACCTATAGCGTCGTGAATAAGCTATCTCGCGAGCTTGCGCCCAATGATTGGTACTCCAATGTGGTGCTGCGGGGTGCGTCTACTTGCGGCGTAACCGAAAAATATTTTTGGCAATTGTTCTATCACATTTACCAATTGCAATCTTATAACTACCAAGAATGTGGTTAAGAAAGCGCTTTGCGCTTTCTTAAAACCCAGATAAATTTTCAAAAAGTTTGCAAAGCAAACTTTTTGAAAATTTATCTGGGATACTCAAATTTAGATTTACGATAATGTCAAATTCTTCTTGTAATATAGGTTTTTTTCTAAATTTAAGATGCAATTAACCAAATTTCCCCCAACGATCGCGCCTTCTCAAAAAATACAGGTTATTGCTCCCAGTGGAGCCTTAAGGGAATGGGAGCGTTTTGAACAGGGTGTCAAAATTTGGCGCGATCGCGGTTACGAAATGATTATTCCTGAAGATTTAAGCCAACCTTGGGGATATTTGGCAGGAACTGACGAACAACGCTGTCAGCAATTTATTGCCGCTTGGAATGATCCCGAATCGGTAGCGATCGCCTGTGCGCGGGGTGGTTATGGCTCAATGCGTCTTATGGAAAAGCTAGACTGGTCGCAACTCAGCGATCGCCCCAAATGGCTGATCGGCTTCTCCGATATCACCGCCTTATTATGGGGATTAGCAAAACATAAAGGTATCGGCGGCTTACACGCTCCTGTGTTGACCACCTTGGGTAATGAACCAGAGCGATCGCAGCAGCAATTATTTGATTGGCTAGAGGGTAAAGTTAACGCGATTACCTTATCAGGCGAAGGGTGGGGCAATGGAAAAACTGAGGGGCTTCTCTTACCTGCCAATTTGACCCTCGCTACCCATATCATCGGTACTGATATTTGTCCCGATTTAGAAAATGTAATTTTAGCGATCGAGGATGTGTCCGAAGCCCCCTATCGGGTTGATCGGATGTTAACCCATTGGCGATGGTCGGGACATTTGCAGAAATTAAAGGGAATTGCGATCGGGCGATTTAGTCAATCGGAAGTATCTACGCCTAGTTTCACGATGGTAGAAGTCTGGCGCGATCGCTTTTCAGATTTAGGGATTCCCATTGTGATCAATTTACCCTTCGGGCATGATGGCGAAAATGCGCCGTTACCCGTTGGTTGCTTTGCGGAACTGGATAGCGATCGGGGAACACTTAGTTATTACAGATAATGGGCGGCGCTTCGCGCCGCCCATTATCACTGTGAAATAAAAAGCCCTGCTTAGCAGGGCTTTTTGAAGATATCTTAGATCCCCCTCAATCCCCCTTAAAAAGAGGGAATAATTAAATTCTCCGCCCTTT
>DCSN01000252.1:6253-8537 GCA_002325645.1 Pseudanabaena sp. UBA1465 | reverse complement strand
GGGGGATCTTTTTAGAAATTTTAGCTAATCCATTCAGGAATTGCTTCTTCCTTAGTATTAGTCCGACGCTCAAGGGTTTGACGCTCAAACTTCATGTGAATGGCGCGATTTTGTTCGCCATCAGCCGCCACCGCAAAGATCGGATAATCTTGGACACCATCTTGGAAAGAGGTGTGGAAGCGGAAAGTACCATCAGAGTTGAGCTTGATGGGGCGACCGCCGATAGTGACAGAAGCATCAGGCTCAGTTGCACCATAAACAATCAACTCAGCATCGGCGACTAACCAGAACTGGCGAGGACGGATCGGAGATTCGCTAGAGAAGAAACTGTAGCTAGATTCCATGCCAATGCCAGAGTAGTTGATCCCACTCGCACTGATTGCCCCTGCCGCACCTACTGCACCTGCAAACAAACCTGCACCCGATGGGAAGATATAGGAGCTGATGGATTCAGGAGCCATGCCAATGCCAGATTGATGTTGCATTGAACCGTAGAGCGAACCAGAAATACGCTGAACTTCAGCTTCACGGGCGATGTTGAAGATTTCGTCGTAGGAAGTATCAGCACTGCTGGTGGTTTCTTCGGGAGCAGGAACAGGTTTTTTCTCAGGAGGAACCAGAGTAAAGAAGGTTTGACCTTTGAGGGTTTGATCCCAAGGCACAGTAATAAAGTTGTCTTCGACCCATTCCGATGGGAAGACAGGGGGAACATGGACAACCTTAGAACGAGCTAGGACTAACCAACGACCATCGGCACAACGATAGCCAAGTTCGGCAACATAGTCGCGATCGCTAATGGGAATAGGCAAATACCATTCACGCGCTAATTCGTCGCTATTGTATTCCTGTAAGTTGTTAGGAGTTTGATAGTCCAAATTTACATCAGTGGCATCGTATAGACGCAACGCCAACTGTTGTCCACCTTGCTTTCTCAACTCTTCCTTTTGAGAATTAGGAACATCCCAATATACATAAGCCCATTGGGGATCGCGAGGTAATAATACGATGCGACTTTCGCCATAACCTGTGGGGAGATCGCCAATGCTTTTATCAATAGCGGCAAGTGATTCTAAGTTTTCTTCTGTTTCTTCACTACCCAAATTAAACTTTGATGCTTCCACGATTTCTTGTGTCTCCGAGTTACTAGTATCTGTGGTTGAGTCTGCGCCTTGAGCGGAAAGAATGGTTTGAATATCAGCTAGTAGCTGAGATTTTCGCATACGACTATAACGAGAAATTTCTAGCTCTGCTGCTACTTTACGAAGTTGACGCAAGGTCATCTCTTCTAGGGGAGGACGTTCCCTCGCCATACAATTAGCCTCCAACTGCTTGTGATGATGTCTAACTTAGTTGTATTGAACTAAGAGGTTCGATGTGTAGCTATGTACATTCTGCCAAAAAATTTTCAATGGTCAATGACTGCAAGGTCGATCTTCGATTGGTTTAGGCTGTCCTAGGTCAGTTGCTCAAGTACAAATACTTAGCTAGAACCAAATACCCATCATTGTTGTGGCGCTCACTTTAGTTAATTTGAAGCGGGATCGTAATGTTATAGTTTCATGACATTACGATCCCCTCCTTTGGATATTAGGGGAGGTTGTCCCAAAAGCCATAAGATTAGAGTGACAACAAAATGTGTGATTTCATAATTTTATAAATCTAAGAATAAATATGGAAATAAATATCAAGGCAAATCTCAAAGCAGAGTACAGAACTTTGGATAGTTCTTTAAAAGGTTATTTACAGTGGTTGGGCCGTTCAGCGATCGCTTTCGCCTTGGTGGCTTTAGTCGTAATTGGTGGTTTTGCGACCGAAGCAAATGCAGCGCTATTTTCTAGAAATAGTGAAAATTTAACCACTAAGGAAGTCCAAGCCCTTGTTAATGCAGGGTTGACGGGTAATTACGTTGTTGACACAACGGATACGATCAAAACTTTGCGGGAAGCAATTAATTTACCTGAAAATGCTGAGAATCGGGCCGCAGTAAAGACCGCAGCCAGATATAAGATCAATGCCTATGTATCGCGTTATCGCGCCGATCGCGAAAAAAATGGCTTTTACTCCTATACAACAATGTTGACAGCGCTCAATACTTTGGCAGGATATTACAATGGCACAAGCAAGCGTGCTGTTCCTGCCAAAGTACGCGATCGCCTAGCTCAAGAGTTTGATCGTGCTGAGGCAGCTCTTGCTCAAGGTCGTTAGGTTCTAGAGATGAGGATGGGCGACCGCCCATCCTCACGCAGCTTGAAGATTAAAGTAGTCCAGATAAATTTTTGAAAGC
>DCSN01000252.1:0-6206 GCA_002325645.1 Pseudanabaena sp. UBA1465 | reverse complement strand
GCTTTCAAAAATTTATCTGGGTTTTAATTAAGCGCAAAGCGCTGTAAGTAGCTTGAGGACAACGAAACATTGGCAACAGGATTGGCAACAATATACGAAGCACTGCACCAAGACGCACAAATCCATGAGTTTGTCGAAGAGTTGCACCAGACTGACGCAAAGGAATTTTGGCATCGGGCGATCGCCGTACTTCAGCAATTTTCGATGCAGAGGCAGTTTGAGGGAGTCTTACTCACTCATCATCCTTATATTTTTCCGAATGCTGCTTTTCGCCAACCTAATTTACAAACTTGGGTATTTACCACCAGTAAATCTTCACTATTTCCCACAGGAACTTTACCGATTGGTAATACGCAGGTTGTTTCGCTTCCTAAGTCCGATGCGCTCAATCAAGAATGGTTTTGCATTTTAGTAACTGATACCTTTAGTTTTTTAGTTTTATCTTCTCAAAAAAGTCATAGCTGTCTCTGGTCATTCCATCCCCAAGTAATTCAAATTGCGATCGCGACTTTGCTCCCGCGCGTTCGTCGTCCTGAGCAACAGATTTTATTGCAAACTAAATTGCAAAAGTTTCCGCTAACGATGCCTCCCTATCAAGTTATGGCAAGGTTTGGCGCGATTCTAATGGCGCAAAGTTCCATTCATCAAGAACTACCAATTCCTGAAATTCAAGAAGTTGATATCATTAGGGCGATTACCCATGAGGTCAGAACTCCGCTTACGACTATTAGAATGTTAGTGCGATCGCTTAAACGCCGTAAGGATATATCTGCCGAAGTAAAAACGCGCTTAGACAAGGTTGATGCGGAATGCACGGAACAAATAGAAAGATTTAATTTGATTTTTGAGGCTGCTCAACTGGATAGCTATCCGATCATGTTAGAAGCAACCCAAATCGAAGAAATTCTCAGTGATGGGTTTATGCGTTGGCAAGAACATGCAGGACGGCGACAGATTTCCTTAGAAATGATTTTACCAACGGAAATTCCTCCGATTTCTAGTAATGCTTTACTTCTATCTCAGGTTCTCAATGGTTTAGTCGATCGCCTCATTCGTAGTTTCCCGCCCGATAGTCATATCCAATTAATTCTCACCAGTGCAGGGGAATATCTTAAATTGCAATTTCAGTCGCAAGTAACCAGTCAAGGTCGAGGCGATTTGCCTCTACTTAAGGCTGTGGGGCAATGGTTAATGCTGCAACCAGAAACAGGAACATTAAGTTTGAGCTTACCAACTACGAAAACTTTACTAAAAGCGTTAGGAGGCAAACTCACCGTGAGAATGCATTCCAGTGTCGCCGCCTATGATGGCGAAATTCTCACTATATTTTTGCCATTCTATTAGGCTACAGCAATTGTCTCTCAAACAAAACCAAAAAAAATTGAAAGCGTTGCTTTGCAACGCTTTCAATTTTTTTTGGTTTGATCGCAGGTAAATAAAGGTAGGCGCTACTTCGTACCGCCTACCTTTATTTAGAGCCTCCATAAATCGCTAGTTTCTCCTTGCTAATCCATGCCCAAAGCTGATCTCCATAGGAAAAATGCCACCATTCATTCGGATGTCTCACAAATCCGCTATGGGTCATGACTTGATTTAATAATTGCCGATCGCGGTGAAATTCTAGTTCTTGTTTATTAGTAGAATTAGCAAAATAATTGGGCAAAGAGCGATCGCTAATTTCATCAATTGGTGATCCCATGTTTACAGGAACCACGCCTTTATGATGATCTCTGTAAAAGGTGACATCGATCGCCGCGCCCGTGCTGTGAGGTGGTGGGGTTTTGGGATCATGGCTGGGAATTGCCCAAAATTTGATCACTTCGGCAATGAGTGAATTTTTCTGTGCTTCCGAAAGAGCATTAATTTCTAAGCCTTTACTTTCTGCTAACTGCGCGAAACTATAATCCACCATAAATTGCTGGACAGGAATGGGGCGATAGGCATCAAAAATCGTGATTTGATAATTGGGGCAGAGGGTTTGCAAATAGGTTTGAGATTTTTGTAATCTTTCTAAAATACCTTGACGCACAAAAAAAGGAGAGCGATCGCCATAGGGTGCGCCCAATGATATATAGGGATGCGGATCGATGGTGATGATTTCGGCAGCGATCGCGACAAGTGGCTCACCACATTCAGTAATGGGAATGTTTTGATAGGGTTTCATAGTCAAAAGTAATGAACGAGGGGCGGCGCGAAGCGCCGCCCCTCGTTTTCTGGTTTTGCAAGTGGAGACAGCTATAAATACTGTAGCCATATTTGACTCGATCATTAATAATGAGTAAATACACTTACCGTACAAAAGTTAATAGTTTTTCGGTTATACTCCGCTAAACTCTTAGCCACATTAATATCCCGTTAACTTCTGATGTGAGGAGGACAAGGCGATCGTTTCTACAATTAATTCAACTAGTGCAACTACATTACAATCACAGCCTATGCAATCGACGATGGATCTCGCCCAAGTTTCACAAAGTGCTTCACCAATCCTTGAGCCAATTGAATTAACCACGCTCGAATCTTCGCAAATGTCTGAAATCGAACCTAACGCCCCCGTCCTCCGCATCATCGGTAAAGCTCCTTTATCGGGTCATGTTCCCATTAGCGGCGCAAAAAACTCTATTCTTGCGCTCATGGCAGGTACACTTTTATCTTCAGAAGGATGTCGAATCCGTAATGTTCCTTACCTCGCTGATGTGCAGCGTATGGGCGACATTCTCGAAACCCTCGGCGTGAAAATTTCTCGTAATGGCGAAATTCTTGATCTTGATACTAGCAATCTGACCACCAACTCGGCTCCCTACGAATTAGTCAGCAAAATGAGAGCTAGTTTCTTTGCCCTCGGTTCACTATTGGCAAGACTAGGCTCTGCAAGAATGCCTCTTCCTGGAGGTTGCGCGATCGGGGCGCGTCCCGTTGAACTCCATGTGCGTGGTTTGCAAGCATTAGGTGCTGATGTGCAGATCGAGCATGGCATCGTTATTGCTCACGCTAAGAGCCGTAATGGACGTTTACAAGGGGCAAAAATTTATCTCGATTGCCCTAGTGTGGGCGCGACCGAAACCTTGATGATGGCCGCAACCTTGGCGGAAGGCGAAACCGTTATCGAAAATGCCGCCCAAGAACCTGAAGTGATCGATCTTGCCGATCTTTGTATTGCGATGGGTGCAAAAATTCGCGGTGCTGGCACAAATACGATCATCATCGATGGGGTGGACAGGCTCCATTTTGCCGACTTTACTGCGATTCCCGATCGCATTGAAGCCGCTACTTTCATGGTCGCCGCCGCGATTACGCGATCGACCTTATCGATGTCGCCTGTGATTCCTGCTCACCTGACCGCCGCAATTTCTAAATTGCAAGATATGGGTGTAACGGTGCGTCAAGATTCGGAAGATATGATCACTGTGATTGGCGGCGATCGCTATCGGGCTGTGGATATCGAAACCCTGCCCTATCCCGGATTTCCCACGGATATGCAAGCGCAGTTTATGGCTTTGCTAACCATCTGCGAAGGTAATGGCGTTGTGACGGAAACCGTATTTGAAAACCGCCTGCAACACGTTGCCGAACTTAACCGCATGGGCGCAAATATTCGCCTCAAGAATAATGTCGCTGTGGTGACAGGTGTTCCGCAGTTGTCAGGCGCTCCCGTCATGGCAACCGATTTACGCGCCTCGGCAGCACTGGTTATCGCAGGACTAGCCGCCGATGGTGAGACCACAGTGATGGGCTTGCATCACCTCGATCGCGGTTACGATCGCATCGAAGAAAAGTTACGCAATGTTGGCGCAAAGCTATACCGTACTAGCGAAGCTGTCGCTGTATAAAAAGTAAAGATGGATGCTAAGTATCTATAATTAACAACAAAGACGATGCTTCGCATCGTCTTTGTTGTTATTACATAAAACTTCATGACAGAGCTTTGCGCGATCGCCCTCGGTAGTAACCTAAGCAGTGAAATCGGGGACTCCGAACAAATTGTCCAAGCGGCGATCGCCCGACTCGCTACCCATCCTGAAATAGAGGTGGTTAGGGTTTCCAATTGGTATCGCACCAAGGCAATTACCTTACCAAATTCGGCTCCTCAACCTGATTACATTAATGGTTGCGCCATTTTGCGAACTAGTCTTAGTCCGTTTCAGCTTTTGCAAGCACTTTTTAATACTGAGTTAATCTTTGGGCGGGAACGCCGCGAACGTTGGGGCGCAAGAACCCTTGATTTAGATTTACTGCTCTATGGCGATCGCCTGATTGATACGCCCGAATTAGTGCTGCCCCATCCTCGCATGGGCGATCGCGCCTTCGTATTACTACCCTTAGCCGAGATTGCTGCTGATTGGATTCATCCTGTAATTGGGCAGAAGATTGCTAATCTTGCCCAAAATCCACCCGATCTAGACTTGAGCCATCCGATCGCGATTAGTCCTATGTACCATAGCAATCGCAAATAATTGAAGGAATACAAAGTAAATATGCATCATTTTCACCCTATTTGAATGAGAGAGTGGCATTACTTCTCCATTGCCAAGTAAAGACTCTAATAAACCTTGGATTCTGCCTTGATGACAGTAATTCCGCAATTTACGAATATCAACAATGGCGTTGTGGGCATTGGGAATTAGCATATCTAGTTATGACTGTAATCATCGTTCTTATTTTGTCATGCTTGATTGTTTTGTAAAAGCGATCGCCCAAAACCTAACCCACCAAAAAGCGATCGCTATAATTGTCGTATGCACGATAATGTTATTGTTGGATTTGCCCCAGGAGTTGCAAATCAGTCAGCAACCCCGCACTGAAGTGACGGGGCTTCGAGCCGAAAGTTTGAAGCCGTGCTGACCAGCCTAAGTCTTAACGGTTCGACTAGTCGCTCACCGTAAACTGACTACGCTATTTAGGTCACGACACCTCGGAATGCTTGCTAGTTCCCCGCCCTGTCGTTTGTAATTAAACAGTTCTAAGGTCACTGGAACAGTGTTGCAAGCTAACACAAGCCTAGATAACCTTGGGCAAGTAAACATTACAAGCAATTAGAAAAGACGCAACAATATCTAACCAAATCTTCGTATTAGATACTAATCACAAACCGCTAACACCTTGCACAGCAGGAATGGCTCGATCATTACTCAAAGCTGGTAGGGCGGCTGTATTCCGTCAATTCCCCTTCACGATTATTTTAAAAAAGAGGTAACTGCTACACCAGAACCAATTGAGATAAAGATTGATGCTGGCTCCAAGACAACGGGATTAGCTTTAGTTCAAAAAGAGGAAGTTATCTTTGGTGCAGAACTTAGTCATCGTGGTCAAGCTATCAAAAATAGTCTTGAATCACGCCGATCTCTAAGAAGTGGCAGACGTAACCGTAAAACCCGTTATCGGCAAGCCAGATTTTTGAACCGCACTCGTCCTAAAGGATGGTTAGCTCCATGCCTAGAACATCGTGTTTTAACGATTATGACTTGGCTACGAAGTGCGCGAATACCTGCTTGAAAAATGGGATCGAAAATGTGCTTATTGCGGTGCTGAAAACGTGCCTTTGCAAGTAGAGCATAACAAATCGCGATCGCCTAAAACACCCATCTAAACCGAAAAAATAAATTACCGTTTAATTTGATTCGGAAAATCAGGGACTAACAATGATCGCTCTAGTTCCCCTTGCTCATTATAAAATCTTATTTTACCTTGTTCATTACATAGCCACACTTCAAGAGCTTGAGCTTCAAAATAAAGCTTTTTCTTGAATTCCATTTCACCCAAAGTATTACCAATAGATTTAACTTCTATACAAATTTCTGGTGCTATAGAGGCTGATATTTCATCTTGGATTTTGTCAAATCTTGCTTCCGAACACCAGACAACATCAGCAACCTTAACTCCATCTGTTGTGTCGATTGCACATTCTGGCATTACTTCTCCATTGCTTAATAAAGATTCCAATAGACGTTGGATTCTCCCTTGATGAAAAGAATGTTTGATTTTGACTGGACTCATGACGATTTGCCCCCACTTATTTAACTCAATTTTGAAGGGTAAATCTTGTAGCTGTTTATTCTCACAAACTTCTTCCCATTTCATAATCAATTACCTAGAGCAATTAATATAATCATAACTTATTTGTCAATATTTTAGATGAGATAGCGAAATCGCCTCTCAACTCAATCTCTACAAACTGCGATCGCTTCAAATGCCTATATTTTGTATTTTTT
>DCSN01000051.1:23933-29871 GCA_002325645.1 Pseudanabaena sp. UBA1465 | reverse complement strand
CATCCTTGTAAACGGATAGAGTGCGGGATTTCCCACTCACATTAGTTAAAAGAGGAGGTGCTTCGCACCTCCTCTTTTAACTAGCTAGATATTCTTGCATTCTCGCTTTGCGCTTGCGAAGGTAATCCATCGCTTGACGCTCTAACTGCCTGACCTGCTCACGGCTGAGATCCATGCGTTTGCTGATACTGGCGAGGGACATCTCCTGCCCGTCATCCAAGCCATAGCGTAACACCATAACTTGACGCTGTTTTTCAGGTAACTCTTTTAATAAGCTCTGAATATCAGTACGCAAAGATTCACGCTCAACATAAATATCAGGAGAACGTCCTGTATCTTCTAAAAGTTCCGCAAGTTCCGTATCTTGATTATCGCCAATGCGTAAGTCAAGGGAAATGGGCTGACGTGATAGAGATAGACATTCTCGAACTTGATCAGTTTTTATTTTTAGCTCATAGGCGATCTCAGCAACAGTGGCTACTCGACCGAGATCTTGCGATAACTGACGCTGTGCCTTTTTAATTTTGTTGAGCTTTTCAGTAATGTGAACTGGCAAGCGAATCGTTCTAGCTTGCTGGGCGATCGCTCTAGTAATCGCCTGACGAATCCACCAATAGGCATAGGTCGAAAACTTAAATCCTTTAGTGGGGTCAAACTTATCTACTGCGCGTTCTAGTCCAAGCGTTCCTTCCTGTACTAGATCTAGAAGTTCTAAGTTACGTTTTTGATATTTTTTGGCGACGGAAACCACCAAGCGGAGGTTTGCCTCAATCATTTTGCGCTTAGCTCTAGTGCCAATGCGAATATGACTATGTAAAACGGTGGGATCTAAGCCAACGGCTTCCGCCCATTCTTGCTCAGTTGGTAGGCGATCGCTATCTTGGGCAAGTTTCTCTTGTGCCTCAAACAGCGCCATCATCTGCTGTACTTGCTTACCGTAGATAATCTCCTCCTCATTACTAAGTAAAGGGATTTTACCGATTTCATGCAAGTACGTGCGAACCATGTCAGCAGACAGACCGACCTGCTTGTTAGCTTGCCTATCCACTGGATGTGATGTGGGTTGGGTCAATGGTTCTTCAGACATATCGCTCCTCATATTTTAAACTAAGAGTTCTTCTCCAAGACCAGAAGGTGAAGATTGAAAAAAGACTTAATAAAATCTCATAACTTAGCTTGCAGATTTTAGGTTATGTAGCCTTACAGCTTATAATCATAATCTTTAAGTTTTATAAAGATGGGCGCTGATGCGTCATTAATACTAAGGCTATTTTGTACAATACAGGATCAACCTTTTTATCTTTTGCGTCTGGAGTTACATATTATTACGAATTCACTAAAAAAGTCAAAGGGCGGCTATCACTATCTATCTAAGGATTTGATTGGATTTTTACTAGGTATTTACACTCATTGTTTTTATCTTGATTTGAAAATTTGTGGATCATCAAAAAAGAAGTAAACGACAACTAAGTTTGGTTGTGCAATGAATTGAGTACTTGATCAAATGATCAATTCAAAAATCAATCCTAGTTAATATATTTGTCAGGTATTTGAGAGATTTTTGAGGCTTTAGGTGGTTTTAGGTCACAGATTGAATGGAGCTTAAACGGGTGACAAAATCCTTTTGGGCATTATGGGGGATCTTCGTAAGCAAATATATATAACTTTGGGAAGATGATTGTTGACAATGTGAGGACAAACTACAATGAAGGGGAACTAATATTACTGACTAATATTACTGACTAATATTACTGACTAATATTACTGACTAATAGACAAGAAAAGACGGAAGACTGAGCCTAGAGGTTCCTTCTCTTCTGTTCTTTGAACATACTTAATATTCTTTACGGCAATTAATTTGAGAAAATAAAGACTTACAGTAATTATTCCCTGCAATCGCAGTTACTCATCTTTAATTTTGTTTAAGAAAATTAAGTATTCTTATTGCCGTTGGCAACTGTTAATAAAATATAAACGGATTACACTAATGATTTCGCCTAAGTTTCCTAAGTTTCCTAAGTTTCCTAAGAGTGTTACTAAAATATCCAGTACAAAAGCGATCGCGCTCAGCACCATCTGTCTAGGTTCGGTCTGCTTGACTTATGTAGTGGGTTCCCTAAGTTTTATCCCTTCAGCTTTGGCTCAGTATGGCTTAGGGCTACCAAGCTCCGCAGCTTCGGGTGGGGCGACTAGAAGCCCTGACAAGCCGACAATTACTCTAATTGTGCCAAGAGACGGGGCAAAAACTCTGTCTGACCGACCTACATTTTTCCTATCCGTTAATCCTCCAGAGATTACTCAAGGTAGATCACCAAGTTCTCCTAACCTTAGCGATCGCATTAATAATCCGAAAAAGATCGTTACGATAAATTTCATTTTGCGTGATGGCAATGAAATATCATCTCAACCGATTTTTAAAGCTGAAGGTAAGGTAGACCAATTTGGACTATATAAATTTACCTTGCCAGAAAATGCTCCTGCCTTAATTGAAGGAAAAGCCCAGCGTTGGCAAATTCGTTTTAACGATCGCATCTCTAACGTGTATGCCACTATTCGCCTTGATGCTGACCCCACCATTACCAAGGCGATCGCCTCAGCCTCAAATGATCTAGAAAAAGCTAGAATCTACACCAAAAACGCCTATTGGTACGATGCCCTTGATGCTTATACCAGTTGGTTAGCGGCAAATCCTCAGGATGCTGTAGCTCGTACAGAGCGCCGCAATTTATTGGAAGCAGGATTGAAAAATCACTTGGACTTTGCGAAGAAATCTCAGACTCCTAGCTCCACAGAAGAATTAGATCCAGCAAAATTATCACAATTTATCGTCAAACTAGATGAAGCTAAAAACGCTACCTCTCTGGCGTTGCAGAGCAAAAAGCCTCTCTAACCCTGCTAACCCAAAAATATGAGTGACGGCGCTTCGCGCCGTCACTCATATTTTTGGATTAGCCAAACTTACATTGTTATCGGTAGGCTAAGCGATTCAAATGTTGTTAAAATCTCACCTTGACACTCCTCAGCCTGAAGGCATGAGGATTCTTGGACTCAAAGAATGCCTGTAGGACTTGTCCTAGCATGGTCTTACTCAGTGATACCTAGTCTTGCAACTAGCTTCTCAAGCGTGAACTCGCGTATGCCCTGCGGTACTTACGGTATTCTAATATAAAGTCGTCCTAGAAGGACGGGGTTTTAAACCCATTTTCCCGATAATATTGACCAGTAACTAACTTAAAATTTCGAGCAAATCATGGAACCCCAAGAAACTACTGTTGAAGCCGCCACAGAAAGTTTAGTTGAACCTGTCGAAGTAGCAGCAGCAAAGCCCCCAATTAACGCTCATGAAACTACTAAGACAGCTACCAAGCCAGTAGTATCCGCGCCTGAACCAGCTAAACCCACAATAGCTCCTAGTCCTGAAGTTGCGATCGCACAAAACACTCCTCAAATCACTAGTGATCTTTGGAATCAAGTCACAGCAACTTGGGAAGAATATTTTGGTGAAGGCAAGAAGTCTAACGTGATGATCGCTCTTGCAGTACTTGCCGCAATTCCTACATTGATATCTATTTCTGCACTTTTAGAATTTTTAAATAAATTACCGATACTGCCTAGTGTTTTTGAATTAGTTGGTTTTGGTTATTCGATTTGGTTTGTTTATCGCTATTTACTGCTTGCCAATACCCGCAAAGAACTAACTGACACGATCGCAACTTGGAAGAACAAAGTTTTCGGCTAAATATACTAATCACACCCAAGAAATATTGTAAAAAGCTTAGTTTGCAAGCTTTTTACAATATTTCTTGAGCCACACTTAGCATTAATAGGCTGTAAGCCCTTTGTATATAGCGGTGGGTTTAGAGCTAGGATATTGGTACAGTAAAGCAAAATAAATATTAATAAGCTGCTTATTAAGCAGTCTTGGGAAGCGAAGAGGGATATACGTCAAGCATGGGCAAAATTGTAGGTATTGATTTGGGTACGACAAACTCTGTGGTAGCCGTTATGGAAGGCGGTAAACCCATAGTAATTGCGAACTCAGAAGGTAGCCGAACCACTCCCTCAGTTGTGAGCTTTACTAAAGATGGTGAACGCCTTGTCGGGCAGATGGCGCGTCGTCAAGCCGTGCTAAATCCTGACAATACTTTTTATTCGGTGAAACGTTTTATTGGACGCAAGCATAGTGAACTTTCGGCAGAGACTAAGCGCGTCCCCTATACAGTGCGTCGTGACGATCAAGGTAATATCAAGTTACGCAGCTCCCGTTTAGAAAAGGATTTTGCCCCTGAAGAAATTTCGGCGATGGTAATTCGTAAACTCGTCGATGAAGCGAGTCGCTATTTGGGTGAACCCGTTACGGGTGCAGTAATTACGGTTCCTGCGTACTTCAATGACTCTCAAAGACAAGCCACTAAGGATGCTGGCAAAATTGCGGGGATCGAAGTGAAGCGAATTTTAAATGAACCCACGGCTGCCTCCTTAGCCTATGGCTTAGATAAGAAATCTAATAAGAAAATTTTAGTGTTTGACCTTGGTGGTGGCACATTTGATGTGTCGGTGCTAGAGGTTAGCGATGGCTTATTTGAGGTCAAGGCAACCACGGGCGATACCCAGTTGGGTGGCGATGATTTCGATCGCCAAATAGTTAATTATCTTGCCGAAGAATTTCTCAAATCCGATGGCGTAGATCTTCGCAAAGAGCGTCAGGCTCTGCAAAGACTGACGGAGGCAGCCGAAAAAGCCAAGATCGAGCTTTCGACGGTGGGAGTGACCGAGATTAATTTGCCATTTATCACGGCGACCACCGAGGGTCCATTACATTTAGAAACAAGTTTAAAGCGATCGCAGTTTGAACGCCTTAGCGTCGATTTATTAGAGCGTTTGCAAGTCCCCCTCGATCGCGTGTTGCGTGATGCCCAAATTAGTCCTCGCCAAATTGATGAAGTCGTTTTAGTTGGTGGCTCCACCCGTATTCCCGCAGTGCAGGAAATGGTAGAACGGGCGATCGGTAAGCCGCCCAGCCAAAGTGTTAATCCCGATGAAGTGGTGGCGATCGGGGCGGTCATTCAAGCGGCGATTTTATCGGGCGAAATTAAAGATGTGTTATTGCTGGATGTCACGCCTTTATCCTTAGGGGTGGAAACATCGGGCGGCGTAGTCAAACGGTTGATCCCCAGAAATACGACGATTCCCTGTCGCAAGATGGAATTGTTTACCACTGCCGAAGACAATCAAACCTCTGTGGAAATTCATGTAATTCAGGGTGAACGCGATCTGGCGGAATATAACAAATCGCTGGGGCGCTTTAAGCTCAGTGGGCTTGATCCCCAGCCTCGCGGCGTAGCTCAGGTAGATGTCACTTTTGACTTAAATACCGATGGCATTTTGGCGGTGACAGCCAGCGATCGCCGTACAGGTGTTGAACGGCGCGTCACCATTAAAGGCGCTTCGACCCTTGACGAAAAAGAAGTCGAGCGCATGGTCACAGAGGCGGAGCAGTATGCCGATCGCGATCGGGCAAAGAAGCAACGCATTGAAAAATTAAATCGTGCTGATAATCTTGCGGTGGGAGCCGAGCGTCAACTTAAGGAGCTTGCCCTCAATTATGGCTACAAACTTAGCTACGAACGCCGCAAACAAATCGAAGGCTCAATTAAAAAACTCAAAGATGCTATTTCTAAGGAAGACGATGCTTTAATCGATCGCGCTCAAGTGGAGTTGCAAGAAGCGCTCTATGCTTTATCGAGCGAACTCTATGCTGAAGAAGATGAATATGACGATGATGAGGATGACGATCTCTTTGGCGGCATTCTCGAAAGTATCGGTAGTTTTGCAAGTCGGAATAAGCGTGGCAAAGATGAAGACGAGCGCCGCCGTCCCAACACCAGAGTTTCCTACGATGACGATGACGATTGGTTATAAATAAAAAAGAGTCACT
>DCSN01000051.1:16789-23873 GCA_002325645.1 Pseudanabaena sp. UBA1465 | reverse complement strand
AGTGACTCTTTTTTATTTATAACTTTTCTTCGCATACATAGCGCCATAGGAGATGGCTTTTGCCTTTTTCCTTAATACTTTTAACTTGATTAATTAGCGATCGCCTCTCCCGTTGATTAATCCCCCATAAAATTATCGAACTCTGCCATACCAAAGTTGCCAGAGTCATGGCAACACAGATCCCCAATCCCATCATGGGCAAGCGGTTATAAACTAAAGTGATGCGTACAGCCGCCCATGTAAAAGCGGCGATCCATAACTCGATATCTGATCGCAAAGCCCAAATACTCGCTGTTCCCACCGTTAGCCATAAAAAAACATTAAAAACCCATCGCAAATAGGTTTGCACTTCAATCAGACGTTGAACTTGACGCTCTAGCAGTTGCTCATCTATCTGCTCAGACAGATCATCTAGATGATCAGAAACATCGGCAGCATTATCATTCATAACTCAACACAGTTTTCAACTTAAGTTTACGCAAAGACAGAGAAAAGCCCCCATTTGGGAGCTTTTCCAGTAATTAGCTTGCCTCAAGTGGTGGTTGACTCAGCGATGGAGTCTTGCGACTGCGCCACCAGGCCAGTAAAATACTGGCGTTGAAAATACTGGAATAAGCGCCAGATAAGAAACCAATAATCAGAGCTAGGGCAAAAAATCTGAGGGTTGCGCCACCAAACAAGAAAATTGCTACCAGTGGCAAGGTCGCCGTGAGCGAAGTATTAATCGATCGCCCTAAAGTTTGATTCACCGACGCATTAACCAGATCCTTAAAATTGCTATTACCGCCATCGAGTTTGACATTTTCACGAATGCGATCGTAAATTACCACGGTGTCATTGACAGAGAATCCGCAGATGGTTAACATCGCCACAATAAATAAACTATCGATTTCCACACCGAGGGTTAATCCCAAGATAGAGAAAGCGCCAACAGTTACGAAAATATCATGAAATAGTGCCAACACCGCAAAGGTGGCATAGTCCAACTGAAAGCGAAATGCTAAATAAACACCAATAACTGCAAAGGATAACAGGATTGCCAATAAGCCGCCCTGAAGTGCTTGTTGACCAATTACTCCATCAACTTCTTGGATTTGTGATTTTTTAGGATCAATTTTGTCGCCATGCCCCTGAAGTACTTCTTCAATAGCTGCAACTAAGGTTTGTCGCTGTGTTGTGGTTAACTTTGAGACTTTAACTATAATCCCATGCAAATTCTTTTCAGACTGCTCTTGAATTACAGTATTCGTAAACCCTTTACTTTCAACATTACGACGAATAACACCAATATCAATTAGTTGACCACATTTTTCAGATGCTTCACAAGCTAGTCCCAGAGATAGTTGTGTTCCACCTGTAAACTCTAATCCCAATCGCAATGGTGAACCCAACTGCTGAAAAGATATCAACATCGCCACGATTCCCGCCACAATTACTGCTGTCGAAATCGTGAGGTAAAGACGCGCATTTTTGATTACATCTAGTCTCATAGAACCGCACCGCTTGTATTGTCTTTTGTATTGTCTGTCTTGTCGTTTTGGTCATCCCCTACTTCAGCCTCGATATCAGCCGTCACTGTCGAGATTTTGCCAAAAGATTTCATGCCATAGTATTCAGGCTTACGGAAATTAGGATTACTAATCATGGCAAGCATCAGCGATCGGCTCAAAGTAATGGCTGTAAACATACTGACGATTACACCCACCCCAAGGGTTACTGCAAAGCCTTTTACAAATCCTGACCCTAACCAGAACAGAGTTAAACAAGCAATTAGAGTGGTCACATTACTGTCAAGAATGCTTGACCATGCTCGATAGAAACCCGCCTCAACGGATTTGTAAAGTGTACGTCCCGCTTTTAATTCTTCTCTAGTACGTTCAAAAATTAAAACGTTCGCATCTACTGCCATGCCAATACTGAGGATAAACCCTGCAATTCCGGGTAAGGTCAACACCACGCCCAGCAAGATAAACACGGCATAGGTAATTATGGCATAGGTAATCAGGGCAATATCAGCCACTACGCCCAAAATACGGTAGTAAAGCACCATAAAAATCAAGACTAGGACTAACCCTGCCACGCCAGCATAGATACTGCTGAGGATGCTATCTGCGCCAAGGGTTGCGCCGACTGTGCGATTTTCCACAATCTCAACGGGAACGGGTAAAGCGCCTGCGCGTAACTGCAAAGCTAATTCGGTTGCCGAGTCTAGGGTAAAGTTGCCTGTAATCACGGCTCGCCCACCTGTAATGCCTTTACCTTGAAATTCGGGACCGACCGATGGGGAGCTAATTAATTTGTCATCTAAGAAAATCCCCAAAGAACGACCAGTGCCTCCGATTTCACCAGTGGTTTTGGCGAACAGATCGCCGCCCTTATCATCAAAGGTGAGGGCAACTTGCCAAGAGTCGGGACCATTGCCAGTGGGTGAGGCTACCGCATCCTTGAGCATATTGCCCGTTAAGCCTGTGCGCTCAAAAATATCCTTAAGTGCGGCAATACTCTTTTTGTATTCAGCTTCATTAGCCGCGATCGCCTTTTGATCGCCTTGATCGCCAGCAGTTTTGAGAAGTTCACGCTGAACCGTCGCCGCCTGTAAAATTTGCAATCTTGCTCTTAGCTCACTTTCCGTGCCTTTCTTTTGCTTGCGAAAATCAAGTTGAGCCGTTGTACCCAGTACGCGCTCAGCCTGAGCAGGATCATTGACTGCGGGTAACTGCACAATTAGTTGATTATTACCAGCGAGCAGAACTGTGGCTTCGGAAACCCCCAAACCGTTAATCCGCTGTTCCACCACAAACTTGGCAGTTTCCATAATGCGGGGCGTAATTTCATTAATCCCTTGTTCAGGATTAATTTTTGCTTGGAGTGTAAGCTGTGCGCCACCTCGGAGATCCAGCCCTAATTTAGTCGGATTATTCACGATTAGATACACAGCCCCTAATAAGATTGCCAATACGAAGGCAAGCAGGCGGCTTTGTTTACCCATATTTTTGTATAGCTTTTTGTTATGGCTTTTGGTATAGCTGTTATGGCTGTCAACATTTGCAAATTAAAACCCTAGCATCGAGTTGCGGCGCAATGCGCCGCAACTCGATGCTGTTTTTGGGTTTTAACAAGGCTGGTGATAGCTATAGCTTTACTTGGAGCTAGATTAAACAGAGGATATTTTTAGACATCTGCCATCATACCCCACGAAACCTAGCAATTCTTACTTGTCAGAATGTGGCTAGATGTTAAGTAATTTAACCTATATCTTTAGAATGAAATTTTAAGCCTAGATCTGCACAATTTGGTACGTTGGCGATCGCGAAACACCGCAAATACTGCTTCCAATCAGGAATTTGTTTTTCTACCCACTGCGATCGCTATATATCATTACTTATACAAAGCTTTGTAATGCAGCCTACGCAAATTGTTGCGGGTAGACGGTAAACTATATCAAAGCTGAAATTTAGGTTGGATTTGTGAGATCTCGTATCGAGCGAGTCTTTTCCAAAGACTGGCCAAATTATCATATCGATCTCTTTTCTGGAGCGAACTGACTGTGACTATTTACGTTGGAAATTTGTCTTATCAAGCTGCTAAAGAAGATTTGACAAGCGTCTTTTCTGATTACGGCACTGTAAAGCGTGTGCAATTGCCTACTGACCAAGAAACAGGTCGGGTTCGGGGCTTCGCCTTTGTGGATATGGAGGATGATGCTCAGGAAGAAGCGGCGATCGCGGCGCTTAACGAAGCTGAATGGTTGGGACGCACCCTGCGCGTTAATAAGGCTAAACCTAGGGCTGAACGTACTAACGATCGCCCTAGAGGTCGTGGCTATGCCTAGAGCCTAAATTAATTGCTCGTAATTGCTCAAAAATTGCTAGAAATAGCCAAGAGTGTTGTCTTCGTTCTTGGCTGTTTCTAGTGCAAAATTTGATTATGAATAGATATCTGTTTACCCTTAAGCTATTTTGGTCAACGGCGATCGCTGCCGAACTGGAATACCGAATTAATTTTGCGATCGCCGCCCTAAGTAGTATTGGCAACCTGACAGGGGGCTTATTTGGGCTGTTTTTGTTTTATCGTACTGGTTACACCTTTGCGGGATGGCGCTGGGAAGAAGCGATGATTGTGCTTGGCATATTTACGATCTTAGAAGGTTTCTCAGCGACGTTTTTAGCTCCCAATCTCAGCAAAATCGTAGCTCATGTTGAGAATGGCACTTTAGATTTTGTCCTATTAAAACCAATCAGTAGCCAGTTTTGGCTTTCCGCCAGAGTCATCTCTCCTTGGGGATTTCCCAACCTGATTTTTGGATTTTGGATTTTGCTATATGCAGGTAATAAGCTGGGATTAGGACTAGGTAATTATCTGTTGAGTCTCATTCCCCTCACTTTTGGTTTTATTAGTCTCTACAGCATTTGGTTTATCTTAGGGGCGACTAGCATTTGGTTTGTAAAAATTTATAACGTTACGGAAGTGTTACGCGGCTTAATGGAGGCGGGTCGATATCCGATGGCAGCCTATCCCGCTTCCTATCGTTTCTTTTTTACCTTTATTGTGCCGATCGCTTTTTTAACCACCGTACCTTCTGAAGCTCTGTTAGGGCGCGGTGAAGCTATCTGGATTATTGGCTCTGGATTTTTAGCGATCGCTTTACTCTATGCTTCCACTAAATTTTGGCGATTTGCCCTGAGATTTTATACAAGCGCTTCTAGCTAATAATTCAAAAACCTATAGCGCACGCTGCGCGTGCGCCATAGGTTTTTGGGTCTTATATTTAATTTCGCTCAGCGATGTAGAGGCAATTCATGAATTGCCTCTACATCTTTATTTGATATGCTGGTTGATAACTGACTGCAAATTAAATTGCAAAAATTGCAAATATATAAAGAACTATGCCTAGATCGCAACGTAATGACAACTTCGTCGATCAAACCTTTACCGTTATTGCCGACACAATTTTAAAACTCTTTCCTGCTAGCCAAAGAGAAAAAGAAGCCTTTGCCTATTACCGTGATGGCATGTCGGCACAGGGCGATGGTGAATACGCAGAAGCCTTGAGCAACTACGAAGAAGCCCTCGAACTTGAGGAAAATGCCTACGATCGCAGCTATATTTACTACAACATGGGCTTAATTCATGCCAGTAATGGTGAGCATGATAGAGCTTTGGGATTTTATGAGCAGGCGATCGATCTTAATCCTCGGATGCCGCAAGCTTTAAATAATGTGGCTGTGATCTATCACCACAAAGGTGAAAATGCTCAAGATGAAGAGCAAGCCGAAGAATATTTCAACACTGCTGCTGATCATTGGGTCAGGGCGATCCGTCTTGCGCCAAACAACTACATCGAAGCCCAAAACTGGCTTAAAACCACTGGCAGAGCTGATATTAATCTTTTCTTCTAACCCAGTTTATCTAAATTTATCTGTTTCCCCATAAATATCATGATTGATCGCGAGCAAGTCCGTCACGTTGCCCGTTTAGGACGTTTACAACTAACGGAAGCGGAAGAAATTTCTTTCACTAAGCAACTAGATAGCATCTTGGACTATTTCCAACAGCTAAATGAACTCGATCCTTTATTAGAAGGGGTGGAGCCAACCACTAGGGCGGTGAATACCGTAAATATTACTCGTCCTGATATTTTGCAACCCTTCAGCGATCGCGAGGCTTTACTAAACTGCGCCCCTGATCGTGAAGAAGACTTTTTCCGCGTACCGCAAATTATGGTCTAAATCCGCAATACCCACCATAATTTATGGAAACTTTATCGGTTGCAAATCCCTTAAACATATTGTTAGCGGAGGATAACCTTGTTAATCAAAAGGTTGCCCTGCGCGTACTCAAGCATTTAGGATATGCGGCTGATGTGGCGGCAAATGGTCGGGAAGTCATTCAAGCGATCGCGAATAAATCCTACGATCTGATCCTCATGGATATTCAGATGCCTGAAATGGATGGTTTAGAAACAACTAAATATATTCGTACACAAGAATCATCATCTAAACGATCGCCTCTAGCGATCGTCGCGATGACTGCTAATGCAACCCATGATGATCAAGATATTTGCCAACAAGCTGGTATGAATGACTATCTCAGTAAGCCGATTCAGATCGATAAGCTGAAAAATATTTTGCAGCATTACGAAGCTCTTAAAAATCATCAATAATAATCAATAAAAAAGCAGCGCGTTGCGCTGCTTTTTTATTTTTTTTCGTTGCTTTATGCAACTTCTGCGACTTCCACAGCTTCTACAACTACAGGAGCATAAACGCTGATCTTCTTGCGAGTTTTACCAAAACGCTCGAAAGTTACAACGCCATCAACAGTTGCGTATAGAGTGTCATCACTACCACGACCAACGTTATTGCCAGGGTGAAACTTAGTGCCACGCTGACGCACTAAAATGCTGCCAGCAGTAACAACTTGACCACCGTAACGCTTTACACCGAGGCGCTTAGCATTAGAGTCACGACCGTTTCTTGTACTACCTGTACCCTTCTTATGTGCCATTTGTTTTTGATCCTCGTAATGATTAAAAGAAACTTATAAAAAAGCGCTTTGCGCTTTTTTATATAATTAAGCAGCACTACCACTTAGGTTAATTGCTTCAACCATGATGCGGGTCAATGGCTGACGGTGACCGTTCTTTCTGCGGGTTTTCTTCTTAGGACGCATTTTGTAAACGATTACTTTTTTTGCCCTTAGATGGCGCAGTACAGTAACTTCTACACTTGCATTATCAACGATAGGCTGACCGATAGAAATATCGCCATCTAGGTTGGCAAATAAGACTTTATCAATGGTCAATTTACTGTCTGGTTCGGCTTCAAGTAGCTCAACGTCATAAAATCTGCCGACTTCGACGCGATATTGCTTACCGCCTGTTTCAATGATTGCGTAACTCATGGTGTTTAAATATTCAGTAGATGCCGTACAGGTATTGGTGAGTGAAGTTCATCAATTTTTCAAACAACCCGATCCGAGCATGAAAGATCGTGCGATCTATAACTATACAGGAAAAAAACAAAAAAGTTTTCGCAAAGAGCGAAAACTTTTTGGGCTTTACCAAAATTTAGAGAAGTCACAC
>DCSN01000051.1:12195-16733 GCA_002325645.1 Pseudanabaena sp. UBA1465 | reverse complement strand
GTGTGACTTCTCTAAATTTTGGTTCTTATTTAAACCAGCCTAAGCCTACACCTGTAAGCAAGAATGCCCCAAACACTAAACGATAGCCCACAAATACCCATGTGGTATGGGTTTGAAAAAATTTAAGCAGCCATGCGATCGCCAAGTAAGAAAAAATTACTGAGGATAATAACCCGATAGTTAATTGTCCTGCGCCCACATCAAAACCTTTTCTGACAATGCTTAATAACTCGACTAAACCTGCGATCGTAATGGCGGGAATACCTAACAAAAATGAAAATCTAGTTGCTGCAACCCGATCTAAACCCAAAAATAATCCTGCGGTTAGGGTAGACCCAGAACGGGATACCCCTGGGACTAGAGCCATCGTCTGGGCTAAGCCCATTAAAATGCCATCAATAATGCGGACTCTTTGAAAATGGCGCTTTTCTTGTTGATCGCCTCTCTGTCCAAAAATTTCCGCAAAGGCGAGCAGGCTAGACATCACAATGGAGGCGATCGCGATCGCGGTCAAACTTCGCAAAGGTGAGTTGTCATAATCCTTGACCAAAACTTTAATCAGCAAGCCGCCAAACAAAATGGGGATGGTTCCCAAGGCGATCGCCACCGCCAGCTTAAATTCTTGGGATGTATATTGCTTCTTGCGGATTGCCTCGATGCTCCCAAGCGTAATATTACTGAGATCTTTCCAGAAATAGCTAACTACTGCGACTATGCTTCCAAGCTGGATTACCGCATCAAAGGATATTCCAAAGGACAATCCAGCATCCTTCCAGCCTAAAATTGCGGGGACAACCTTGAGATGTGCGGAACTGCTAATTGGTAAAAACTCAGTCAGTCCCTGCACAATCCCTAAAACAAAAGCTTGCCAGTATTCCATAAAATTTAAAAATTAGACAGACGACATATATCACGAAGTCATCAAAAAATAGACAAAAAGCTGATACCTTTCTCTACCTTTTGATCAAATTTGATCGAATTTCCTGTCATAATGAGAGCTAAAAGCAATTTCTATTTAATTCTATTTAGCTTAGGTATAAATATATGGATTGGAGAGTATTAATAGTATTAGGACCTGTTGTCTTAGTAGTTTTGTGGGCAGCTTTCAACCTCGGTAGAGCCGTTATCAAGGGTGAAGCGACTCTCTTTGGTAAATATGGTAATAACCCATTCCAATAAGGCTATTAATTAAATCGTAGAACCTTTACCTAGTTTTTAGTTCAAACCAGTATGAGCGTGAGCATTGCTTACGCTCATGCTGGTTTTTAGAAAGTGGTGACTTAAAGTGCAGTTTTTCGCACATTTTTACTGCCCTCAATGCCTCATCATAGGCAGATATACAACCTATTTAGTTTTGGTGTATCCCAGATAAATTTTCAAAAAGCTTGCGAAGCAAGCTTTTTGAAAATTTATCTGGGTTTTAAGAAAGTGCAACGCGCTGTAACGATAAAATAATCCCAGAAGTCAACAAAATCAATCTTGTAAGGTAGCTAATATATGGCAATCGGAGAATATAAGCCTGGTTTAGAAGGTGTGCCTGCCACCCAATCAAACATAAGTTATGTTGATGGTCAGGCAGGTTTACTCGAATATCGGGGTATCCGTATCGAGGATCTTTGCAAGCATAGTAATTTCCTTGAAACCAGTTACTTATTAATCTTCGGTGAGTTACCCAAGCCAATTCAACTTAATGAATTTGAACACGATATTACCCATAGAAGAAGAATCAAATATCGGATTCGCGACATGATTAAGTCATTTCCTGATAATGCCCATCCCATGGATGCGCTGCAAACCAGTGTTGCCGCCTTGGGCATGTTTTATCCTTTAGGAAATTTCCATGATATGGACTATATCTATCAAGCAACGGTGCGTCTGTTGGCAAAAGTGCCAACGATGGTGGCGGCTTTCCATATGATGCGTCAGGGCAATGATCCTGTGATGCCCCGTGACGATCTCGATTATGCCTCCAACTTTCTCTATATGTTGAATGAGAAAGTCCCCGATCCTCTGGCGGCAAAGGTGTTTGACGTGTGTTTGACTTTGCACGCTGAGCATACGGTTAATGCTTCCACCTTTGCGGCTTTGGTAACAGCTTCAACCTTGACCGATCCCTATGCAGTAATGACTTCGGCGATCGGGACTTTGGCTGGTCCTTTGCATGGGGGAGCTAACGAAGAAGTGATGAATATGCTCGAAGAAATTGGCTCAATCGAGAATGTAACTGCTTATCTAGAGGGCAAAATTCAGCGCAAAGAAAAGCTGATGGGCTTTGGACATCGTATTTATAAGGTCAAGGATCCCCGTGCGATCGTGCTTCAGGGATTAGTCCATGAATTGTTTGATCAGTTTGGTCATGATCCTTACTATGACATTGCCTTAGAACTGGAAAAGCAAGCCTATGAGAAGCTTGCCAGTAAGGGTATTCATCCTAATGTCGATTTCTATTCGGGATTGGTTTACAAGAAATTGGGCATTCCTAGCAATTTGTTCACCACTATTTTTGCGATCGCCCGTGTGCCGGGATGGTTAGCCCATTGGAAAGAGCAGCTTTCTGATAATCGCTTGTTCCGTCCAACCCAGATGTATACGGGCTTGCATGATGTTACTTATATTCCCATTAACGAACGTTAAAACGCAGTAAAAAGGAGGCAATGCAAAGCATTGCCTCCTTTTTTACCATCCCCAAGTTCCTAGTTCGCCTTTAAAGGGGCCGACAATATCGGATGTAATCCATCCGCCATAAAAATCTCCTGCTTGGGGCGTAATTAATTCATCATTCACATAGCAAGCATCCATGAGGCTGCCATAAAAACTTAGGCAGTTTTGAATATCAACAAAATTTGGCGTGGGGATCGAGTATCTCCATGCGGCATTTTGGATATATTTATCAGCGATCGCCACGTCATAATATTGGCTGACACCTTTCCATTCGCACCTTGTGCGGCGGGATGTTTCGATCAGATATTCCATTTTAATGTCATCCATAGGAATGTAATAGCAAGGTGGATGGCTGGTTTCGAGGACTCTCTTAGCGCGTTGGGTTTCAGCGAGGATGATCCCATTGCAAATGATGCGAATCTGTTTATCGGTATCTTCTAAAATAGCGGGACGAGGATAATCCCATACTGATTCTTGTCCCGCTTGTGGTTCAATTTTTTGGGGATATAGGGGATACATAGGTTAAACTCCACAATTTAGATTTTTGCACCACCAAGATATAGCCCAAGAATCGAAGGTCGGCACGAAGCATCGCCCCTCGATTCTTGGCTTACAGCAATTTCCGATCAAACGAATCACAAGAAAATTTGCAAAAGTGCTGCTTTGCAACACTTTTACAAATTTTCTTGGTTCGGGTTTGAGCGCAAAGCGCTGTAAGACTGGCGACAGCTATAAGTGATCCTAACCTTGCTAGAAAAAAAATTGCAAACTTGGCAAAGTCTGGTAATGTTTGTCTTGTAAAACACCTCGGTATTGTGGGTGAGGTTATCCGTGAGTGAATTGAAACGCGAAGCAGCATTACGAGAAGTTTCGGTTAAGGCAGTTCCTGTCAATGATGAGGACGATCTTGATGCGCTCTTGGGTGGTAGTTTGTTAGAAGAGGAAACGATCGCCGAAATTGCCAATATGCTAAGCAGTCTCAATGAGTTTGATAATGTTGAGCTTTCGGATGATTGGCTTGTAGAAGCCCATGAAAATACTGGAATTCAAACTTCAAATATAAGTATATTGATTGCTGAGCGCGATCGCCTGCAAAAAGAATTAGAAGATCTGCGATCGCAACATGAATTTGAATGTGAGTATGTCGATCAGCTAGAAAAAGAAGTTATTAGTATTACGCACGATCGCGATCGGCAAGTCACAGAACTCACTGGTCAATTAGAGCAACTGCAATGCCAAAATACCGCGCTCGATATTTCCCAACAAACTTTAACTGAAGAATTAGAAGCAACTCAATTACTTCTCAAAGAATCCACAAAAACTATTGAAATTGCTCAAACTAAGTTATCGGAAGTACGATCTCAGCGCGATCAATTTGAAGAAGAATTAATTAAACATCTATCCAGTCAGGCTCAATTGCATCAGTCTTTACGGGGGCTGGAGAATGAATATGTTAGTGATTTAACGCGAGTTCAAGAATTAGAACAGCAGATTGAAGAACTACAAAATCATGTTCTGCAACAAGCATCAAAGGCTTCCGAATATGAAGCAGCGATCCACCATTGGAAAGAACAATCGGTGCGCCATCAACATCATGCTTTACAACTTAGTGGGGCTTTAGAAAGATTGTTAGCGGAACGACCTGTTAGACATTTAACGCCAACATCGGCTCAGCCTTCTGTCGATATATATCCTGAACAGGAACTTTTATTAGAGCGAGAACTGATCGCTGAATCAAGACCCTTGCGATCGCCGCATCCTCATGCCGCAGCCAATGCAAAAGTAGATTTACCTTCTTTTTTAGTCAGACATCGTTAAACTAAGCCTATTGCACCTCAGCGCAACAAATATAAATCCCTAAAACCTATGGCGCACGC
>DCSN01000051.1:11021-12150 GCA_002325645.1 Pseudanabaena sp. UBA1465 | reverse complement strand
GCGTGCGCCATAGGTTTTAAATCTGGTTTTCAATTATGCCCGATTACTAAGTCCGTACAGCGCAAAGCGCTGTACGGACTTAGAGAATGTGAAAATCTTCGATTTCGATGACATCACCGATCGCTGCCATTGACATCACATCGTCACGCACTTTAGCCGTAACCCTGACCTTTAGCCCTTCTTGTAAAATCGCTTCAGGAGCAGGTTGCCAAATTTCATACTGCTCATCGGTATCGGTAACGATCGCCCAAGTTCCCGTACCAATATCAATATATTCCACAGTGCCAGCAATTTGAATGTTCATTTGTTTTACATTTATTTTATATTTCTTAGTTCATCTCAAAAGTAAGCGCAATGCGCTCACTTTTGATCAAATATTAGCAGTTTCCGATTTAATCGATAGATAGGCACAACCGAAGCAGAGAATGGCATTGACGCTGAGAAAAGCGATCGCAGGCAGTCCATCACCAATCCACATCATTTGTGGCGCTAACACCGCACTGGTCGCTAGACAAGCAGAAGTTCCAATTGCCGAACCCATCGCAAACCACTTCCATTCTGGATGTCCCAACAAAATCACTAGTAAGCCTAATGGTAATAAAACACTGGCTGTAATTGGATTGAGCGCATTGGTATTAGCAAAAGCATTCCCTAATTCAGGCAATGAGCTACCTGCAATGCGGAAAGGTAATTGGGTCAGGTCAAATAAATAGAACCCGCGCAGGAAGAACAAACCTGCACCTCCAAAGAAAACTCCATTAGAAAATGACCAATTCCAACGGAAGGGCAACCAGCGATTGATTAACCATGCTAGTAAATAGGAACCAATTACCATAATTAATTTGGGAATCAAAGCGATCGCACCACCATCAACCCAAAACCTCGGACTCAAGTAACCATTATCCCGCGCCCATCGCAAGAAATCAGGAACTCCCAATTGTCCTTGAGAAGCCAAACTAACTGCCGCCGCCGCATTCAAATGTCCTGAGCCATAATAGTTGAGCGTATCATCAGCAACTTTGCGCGAAGACTGTTTGAGAACTTGCATTACTTTGTCTGGATCTTTCACGCCCGATGCCTCAATCAAAGCCACCACACCCGCCACATGGGGAGCCGCCATACTCGTTCC
>DCSN01000051.1:2400-10858 GCA_002325645.1 Pseudanabaena sp. UBA1465 | reverse complement strand
CGATCGCACCTCCAGGAGCCGCCACATCCACACCCGCACCATAGTTAGAATAGGGCGCTTTCTCATCAGTAGAACTGGTCGCAGATACCGCGATTACCTTAGGATAACGCGCAGGATAGAAAGCCGCATTACGATTCGAGTTACCCGCCGCCGCCACGATCGTTACACCTTTTTTATGGGCATAGTCGATCGCACTTTGCATGAGCTTACTTTCTCCACCACCACCGAGGCTCATATTAATCACATTCGCGCCATGATCTGCCGCGAACATAATTGCCTCCGCAATATCAGAAATCGTACCGCCACCCGCAGCCGAAAGTACTTTAAGCGGCATGATATTCGCTTCATAGGCAACTCCTGCCACCCCAAAATTGTTATTGGTTGACTGGGCGATCGTCCCTGCCACATGGGTTCCATGCCCATTGTCATCACTAGCATCTTCGCGATCGTTTACAAAGTCATAACCCTTCACAAAATTAGTATTTTTTAAGTCATCAACCTTACTAACACCCGTATCGATTACCGCGACAGTAATCCCCTTTCCTTTAGTTTTTGCCCAAGCTTTCTCAATATCGATCGCCTTCAGATTCCACTGCTCCTTATACATCGGGTCATTAGGAGTTGTGCCGCCCAAAAACTCAGTGGAATAAACGTAATTCGGCTCGACATATTCGGTTAATTCACTTAGTTCTTTAGACTGTTTCAGTTTTTCAAGGACTTGAGTATCGCCTTTGACAATATAAAGATTATTTCCCTTAGAAAAAGCACTATTAAATTTTGGCTCGATACTATATTTTGCGGCGATCGCCTTTAGCTCGCGATCGACCTGAGCAGAGGACAAAGTATCTCGAAAGTTTAATACCATTGAGTCAAATTGACCTTGGACAGCTAAACCTTTATAAGTCGAAAGCGCCCAAAACAAACCTGCAAAAAACAAGCAAGTGAGCAGAAATTTTTTCATAATTCCAACACCTCAAGTCCTGAGTCTATAAAAAATGTGATGATGAACTGCACCAAGGGAGCCAGATTATTTGTGGCGCGGCTTCGCCGCGCCACAAATAATTCAGATCTTTATTTTAGTGCCAAGAACTAGGCACTAACTAATACTTGACCCTTCTCAATTTTGGCAGGGTAAGTTTGCAAAGGCTTCTTCGCAGGACCTGCAAGAACTGCACCATCGGCGGCAAACTCAGCATCATGACAAGGACAAACATACTGTTTCTTATCAGATTTCCAAGCCACAGCACAACCATTATGGGTACAGGCTGTATTGACGGCAAGTATTTTATTCTTATCTTTAGGATCGCGGACAGCAGCAATCTTCTTATTAGAGGAAACTAATGTACCTGCTTGATCAAGCTGCGCGACCGTACCGATCGCTTGATAATTACCCTTAGGACCAGCAGCAACACTTTCGGTAGCTGAAGGTGCAACCGATGCTGTTGGAGGAGCAGCCGCATCAGTACAACCAGTCAAGGATGAAGGAAGTAGACTGACCAGCCATCCTAAGCCAAACCAAGAAATTAACTTACGTCGATCCATATTTTTCTTTATGTAGTATTTGGATATTCAAGTTAGGCTCACTAAGTACCTCGACATAATTAAAAACCAGTTCTAAAAACTGTGGCGCACGCTGCGCGTGCGCCACAGTTTTTTGGGTTTTATATTTGATTAAGCCTACTTATCTATAGCCATCCTAATCTATTGAGCCTAACCAAAATATAACTCAGTTCCGAAATATCAGCATTCATGCTGTATACAAATGATCATAATGATCGCTATACATGATCTATGTTTACTAAAGTTGACATAGATCCATGTACACATTTTTAGAGCAAGCAAATCATCAAGATGTCCAAACGGATGAGCAACCTCAAGTAAAACTTAATACCTATTTGAAATTTGCGATCGATCCTCAAACCATCGGCTTACTTGAAAGTGAATTTACGCAGGAGGTTTTGACCGTTAAGGCAACCCATGTCATGCCTGTGCCAAATAAACCTTCTTGCATTTTAGGGATTTTAAGCCGTCATCGTCGCGTGTATTGGGCCATTGATTTATCAATGTTGCTAGGATTACAGCCCATGGATCAAAACCATCAACTTTACGAAGTGATTTTGGTATCAGCCCATCAACTCTCACTGGCTTTAGTTGTACCTAATATTTTGGGGACTGTTAACCTTTCCGATGAACAGATTGAAAATGATATTTTCTCTACGCCAACAGCCCTTAAACCTTATATTAAAGGGTATATTCATGGCAATGCGAAAGAAAAGATCGCTTATTTATTGAAAGCAGAGAACATCTTGCGATCTACTATTTTACATTCATAATTTTCGACTTAATGCAGTCAATTCCATGGAATCTTGCCGCAATGTTCTAATTGAATTTGTTTATAGAGAAGCTAATGCTCAGATTCAGGGCTTAGGTATTGGAATTAGACATAAATATAATATTGATGAAGTCGTCGCCTATACCTTAAACAGATTACCGCCAATGTTTGCATCAACAGATGTAGGGTTAATCCAAAAGCGGCAAGAATGTATGGCTATGCAAGCTAACATAACTAAAATCACTCGCCAAGCCCTCATCGCTGTGCGCCGCGATCCACTACGCCAACCGCAACCTTTAGCAGATATTGAGTTGGCCAATGCACCTTATGCTCTACTGGGTATCCAAGAGGTATTAGGCTGGCAAAATCTGATGTGGTGTGATTTGCCCAAAGCGCTGGAGGAAGCTTTAGAACAGGCGATCGCGAGATTCAATTCGGGAAATGATTCGCCGCGTCTGAGTAAGTATGGGGCTTTGGGGAGAACGCAGTCCAATGCTCAAATGTATTTAAAAAAGACTTCGCACAAATGTAGTGTAGCGATCGCATCTAAGCAAAAAGAATATGATACATACATGATGGAATCTAATCATATTGTGCATTCTTTAGAGCGATTAGTGATTAGAATGGCGCAAAACAGAGCGCAAAATTTTCCACCCACGGAACTCAAGTTTATCCGCCTCGAAGATGTCCTTGCTCGCACCTTAAATCGCCTACCAGCATTATATGCAACCTCAGAAAAAGGACTAAATCACTTACGTCATTACGCACAACTAAATATTGGTTCTGAAGTTGCCATCATCGTCCATGAAGCAATGCTAGAAGTTCGTAACCTGAGCTATCAGAATATTGATCCTTTGATGTTGTCCAAAATTCGTTACGAGAGAGAGCAAGCATTAATTAAAGTGAGAAAGTTACTATTTAATCGCGAAGTTAAGTGGCAAAATTTGCTGGATGTAGGATCAGAAGCTTTGGATCTCGCTAAAACAGGAAGAATATGTTGGGAGCGATCGCAACCTCAGGCAACTGTTAAATAGATGGGCATAATTAAAGCCAAAAAGCTATGGCACACGCGCAGCGTGTGCCATAGCTTTTTGCTTTGATATGACAAAGAGCTAACATAGAGTTAGCTATGGAATACACAGACATTAGAATAAATTAATGAACGATCGCTTAATTCGCGCCCTCACCGCCGACGGCCGAGTCCGTGTCATTGGCGTGAATGTTACTCAATCTCTTAACGAAGCCCATCGCCGCCATCAGTTATCAGCAGTTGCTACCGCAGCCTTGGGCCGAGCCATGAGTGCTAGCTTGCTGCTTGCCTCAAATATGAAACAACCCCAAGCCAGAGTTAATGTCAGGATTTCAGGCGATGGTGGACTTGGCTTAATTTATGCCGATGCAGGATTTGATGGTACTGTGCGTGGCTTTGTCACCAATGCCCAATTTGCATTACCAGCCTTTGCTAATGGACAGCAAAATGTCAGTGAAGCGGTTGGACAAACAGGTTTTTTTAAGGTAATGCGCGATGTTGGCTATGGCGAACCCTATAGCAGCACCGTTGAGTTAATCGCGGGTGACATTGCCAATGATGTGGCTTGGTACTTAGCTTCGTCGGAACAAACCTATTCCAAACTGATCCTCACGGAATTAATTGATCTAGATAATCACGAAACTCCCGTCACCATCGCAGCAGGTTTGTTGTTACAAATCATGCCCAAAGCGACGCTTAGGGCGGCGAGAGTTGGCAATCGTTCCCAAGAGGAGCTAGTCAATCAATTAGAAGCCAAAAGTGATCCCCAACAATTTCTAGATTTGCTATTACAAAACAAGGCGATCGAAGCGGTGATGATCGAGATATTTGCAGATATGAATTTAGATATTTTACCCATGACTAAGGATGTAAAATTTCACTGTCCCTGCTCCTTTGATCGGATGTTAGCTGCTATGAAAATGTTTGGCGAGGAAGACCTGCGATCGATGATTGCCGAAGATCAAGGTGCAGAGGCAACTTGTCATTTTTGTAGTGAGGTATATCACGCCACTACTGAACAGCTAAATAATTTACTTGCAGATTTATTAGTTGAGGCAAAAGTCTAACTTCAAAAAAGTGTCTCTAATCAAAACTTTTTTAATCTTGATCCCAGATATTCGTAATTTATAATTCGTAATTCCTATGACAATCAACGCAAAAATCGGCATTATTGGCGGCAGTGGACTCTACAAAATGTCGTCCCTAACCGATATTCAAGAAATTAATATCGACACTCCCTTTGGCAAAACTTCCGATGCCTTTATCTATGGCAAACTGTCAGGTACACCTGTAGTATTTCTCGCCAGACATGGGCGATCGCACCATTTACTCCCTTCTGAAGTCCCCTATCGCGCCAATATTTATGCGTTGAAAAGCATCGGTGTGGAATATATTATTTCCGCTTCCGCCGTTGGTTCTTTGCAAGAATATGCACGTCCCCTCGACATCGTACTACCCGATCAATTTATCGATCGCACCACCAGCCGCACATCGACATTTTTTGGTGAAGGCATAGTTGCCCATGTTGCCTTTGGTGAGCCAATTTGTAAATCCTTGTTATCGGTGGTAGCGTCAGCAGCCGAAAGCGTCGATTTAGGTCGCAACAAAGTCCATAAAGGCGGCATTTATCTCTGCATGGAGGGGCCAGCTTTCTCGACTAAAGCCGAATCTCTGCTCTATCGCAGTTGGGGCGCGAAGGTAATTGGCATGACCAATCTCACCGAGGCAAAGCTTGCCCGTGAAGCCGAAATTGCCTATGCCACGATCGCCTTAGTTACTGACTATGACTGCTGGCATGATGATCATGAGAGTGTGACTGTAGACATGATCATTCAAAATTTACAAAAAAATGCTTTGAATGCTCAACAGGTAATTCAAAATGCTGTTGCTAAAATCGCCATAAATCCGCCCAAGTCGGAGGCTCACCATGCTCTCAAAACTTCAATCTTGACCGATTTGAGTCAAGTGTCTGGAGCTAGTCGAGATCGGCTCAAAGTGATTTTGCAAAAGTACCTATAAATTTTTACCTTGAGTGATTGGTTGCAACTTCAAACTCAGTAAAGACTTTGGCTTGCTCTAGGACTAACTCTGTTGCTAGAGCTTCCATGTCGGGAGGGTAGCCATATTGTCTCAGTAATCGTTTGACAGCAACTTTCATTCTGGCTCTGACGCTTTCCTTGAGATTCCAGTCAATTGAGGCATTTTTACGGATGCGATCGCAGAGGACGATCGCTAAGTCTCGCAGTTTATCAACGCCCATCACATCTTGAGCGCTTTGATTTTGGGCTAAGGCATCATAAAAAGCTAGTTCGTAAGGTTCTAGTTTTAATTCTTCACCTCTTGCTTGAGATGCCTTAGTGTCCTTAGCCATGTTCAGCAATTCTTCGAGGATATCGGTCACGCTGATCACTTGGTTACGATAGCGGCGCAGGGCATCATCGAGGAGATCGGAGAGTTTGCGACTTTGGACGATGTTGGTACGGCTACTGGTTTTGATTTCATCCTTGAGCAGTTTTTGCAGGAGTTCAACGGCGAGGTTTTGGTGTTCCATGCCCCGCACTTCTGCCATAAATTCATCGGAGATGATTGATATATCAGGATTTTTTATTCCTGCTTCATCAAAAATATTAATCACCGCGTCGGATACGAGCGCCTGATCGACAACCTGACGGATCGCTGTTTCGATGTCGTGGTTGCTGAGGTTGCCGCCTTCTCCTTCGCCTGTGAGTTTGCGGAGACTGGCTTGGATGGCTTGGAAAAATGAGATTTTTTCGGCGGCGGCGATCGCGTCGGGATGGGGGACAGCTAGGGAATGGGCTTTAGATAGGGCGTTTAGTTCAGAGAAAAAGCGATCTTTAATCGTGGGATCGGCGACATAGTTGGCGGCATTTTTGAGAATGTTGAGTTTTTCGCCTGTGGTGCTGTCGAAATAATGCTCATAGGCAAAGTCCGCCATGATCTGCTCGACTATTTCTAGCTTGGCAAGCATTAGCCCCACGGCTACATCTTGATTGAGGGTGAGGTCGCCTTTACCGCCACTGTTGGCATAGAAGGCGAGAGCTTTTTTGAGTTCGGCAGCGAGTCCGAGATAGTCCACAATTAATCCGCCTGTTTTCTCGTGAAATACTCGGTTAATACGGGCGATCGCTTGCATGAGGTTATGACTTTTAAGTGGCTTGTCGATATACATGGTGTGCAGGCATGGAGCATCAAAGCCTGTTAACCACATATCGCAGACTATCGCCAGTTCGAGAGAGTTTTCGGGGTCTTTGAGGCGTTGGGCTAGGGTTTGGCGGTTAGCTTTGCTGGTGTGATGTTTGACAAGATTTTCTTCATCGGCGGCACTGGCGGTGAAGACGACTTTAATTTTGCCTGTGGTGAGGTCGTCGCTGTGCCAATCGGGACGGAGGTTGACGATTGCATCGTAGAGATTGACGGCAATTCTGCGGGTCATGGTGACGATCATCGCTTTGCCTTTGTTGACCTGTTGCCTTGCCTCAAAATGGGTAACGATATCTTGGGCGATTTGTTGGAGGCGTTGGGTGGAGCCGACGATCGCTTCAATCCTAGTTTGGTTCGCTTTGGCTTGTTCCCTCTCCCCTAGCCCCTCTCCCAAAGGGAGAAGGGAATCGAGGTCTTCGTCTAGTTCATCAAGGAGTTGACGACCTGCTTCGTCGAGGTCAACTTTAACGAGGCGGCTTTCGTAATAAATGGGGACGGTTGCACCATCGGCGACGGCTTGGGAAATGTCGTAAATGTCGATGTAGTCGCCAAAAATGGCGGGGGTATTTTTATCGCTTTGTTCGATTGGTGTGCCTGTGAATCCGACAAAGCAAGCATTAGGTAGGGCATCACGAATATATTTAGCAAATCCGTAGCGGGTAGCTTTGCCTGTGATATTGCCATTTTCATCTTTAATATCGACTTGTTTGGCGGTGAATCCATACTGGCTACGGTGTGCCTCATCAGCGAGGACGATGATATTGGCGCGATCGCTAATTTTTGGATATGCCCCCCTTTGGTTCCCCCCAGAGGGAGGAAGATCATTGTCGGGTGGGGAGAATTTCTGAACGGTGGTAAAGATAATCCCGCCTGAGTTGGTGTTGAGCAGTTGACGCACGCGATCGCGATTATCTGCTTGTTGTGGGTCTTGTCTGAGGAGTTGCTGACAACCTGCGAAGGTGTCGAATAGTTGATCGTCGAGGTCATTGCGATCGGTCAGCATTACCACTGTGGGATTATTGAGGTTTGGGTCTAAGACTAGTTTGCCTGCGAGAAATACCATTGATAGGGATTTACCGCTTCCTTGGGTATGCCAAATTACGCCGCCCTTGCGAGGGGTGCATTCTTGTAAGGACAAATTGCCCTCTCCCCTAGCCCCTCTCCCAGTGGGAGAGGGGGACAAACTGCCCTCTCCCCTAGCCCCTCTCCCAGTGGGTGAGGGGGACTTGACATCAACATCCGCCCAATAGTCTCGCGGTGGTCGTGGCATCTCTCCCCTAGCCCCTCTCCCAGTGGGTGAGGGGGACAGGAGATCTAGTAGGTTTTGGAGGACGGTTTCTAGGTTTTGGAAGATTTCTTGATTGGTGAATCTTAGAACTGTTAGCCCTAACGAGTTTAGATATTCAGTGCGTTGGCGATCGCGTTGCTGTTGCTCTGGTTGATTGTGAATCTCGCCATCAAGTTCGATTACTAATTTGCGATCGTGACAATAAAAATCAACGATGTAATTACCGATCTGGTGTTGTCGCCGAAATTTTAAGCCTAGAAAGCGTTTTGTTCTAACAATTTCCCAAAATACTTTTTCCGCAGATGTTTGATTCTTTCGTAATTCTCTGACTTGTTCTAATAGAGTCGTTACTGCTAATCCTCCTTTGTAACCTAAGTCTTCGATACTTTCCCTAGATTCCTGATTTTCCCTCTCCCTAAATCCCTCTCCCAAAGGGCGAGGGACTTCAAGACTATTTTTCTTGTCCCCCTCCCTCTGGGATGGGCTAGGGGAGGGAATCTTGGCTATTTCAAGTTTTTCCCTCTCCCTAAATCCCTCTCCCAAGGGGCGAGGGACTTCAAGATTATTTTTCTTGTCCCCCTCCCTC